>JADDPU010000471.1:3784-12597 GCA_016781725.1 Rubrobacter sp.
ACTCCCTGGCCTACAGGATGATGGGCGAGCGGCAGGCCTCGGAAGACCTCACTCAGGACGCCTTTATCAAGGTCTGGCGTGGGGCGGGTAGCTACCGGTCCGAGCGGGGCAGCGTCAGGACCTGGATCCTCTCCATAGTCCATAACCGGGGCATAGATCAGCTCCGCTCGCACGCCAGCCGCCGCAGGACGCAGGACAAGATCGAGGCTTCGGCGGCGAGGTCCCAGCCGAGCGACGCGTTCGCCGAGACCTGGCGCAACGCCCAACGCGAGCAGGTGCGCGAGGCCTTGAGCACCCTCCCGGGGGAGCAGTTGAAGATACTGGAGTTGGCTTACTTCTCGGGCTACACGCACGTGGAGATAGCCGACTTACTGGGTCTTCCTCTCGGTACGGTAAAGGGCCGCATGAGGTTGGGGTTGAAGAAGATCAGGACATACTTCGAGTCGAGAGCCGCGGTGGTACCGAGGTGAGCGGGATGGACCACGAACGCTTCGAAGAGCTAAAGGACGCCTACGTCCTCGGGGCCCTTCCCGAGGAGGAGCGCGACGAGTTCGAGCGCTACCTCGCGGCGCACCCGGAGCGGCAGGCCGAGGTAGACGAGCTCGGGGCCTTCGCCAACCTTTTGGCGATCTCCCCCCAGCAGCAGGAACCACCACCCGAGCTTCGGCGCAGGGTGATGGAGGTGGTAGAGGCGGAGGCCGCGCCGCGCCGCGCCAGGCGGCGGACTGTGTTCGCCGGTCTCCGGGAGTACCTGGACGCGCGGACCATCGCGTTGGGCGCGGCGGCAGTGCTCGTGATCGGCCTCCTCTCCTGGAACGTGCTCCTGCAGGAACAGGTCCAGGACCTGTCGGGCCAGGTCGAAGAGGCGCAGGCCGAAGGCCGGACGATCGCGCTCGAGGGAACGTGGGCCCAGCAGGGTGCCAGCGCGGAGGTTGCCGCCATCGACGAGAACCGGGTGATACTGGTAGCCGAGAACATGCCTTCAGTGCCCGAAGACCGGACGTTGCAGATCTGGGTGATACACGACGACGTCCCCACCCCCAGCGGCCTCTTCGACCCCGAAGGGAACATGACGGCGGCGGCCGTCACTACCTCTATCGAGAAGGCCGACGCCATAGCGGTCACCGTCGAACCCGCCGGGGGTTCGGAGAAGCCCACCAGCGACCCCGTACTCCTCACCGAGCTCTAGCAACCCCTCTTCCGGTCGCCCTTACCACCCCCCCGGTACCGTCCGAGCACGTTTATTTTCCGCACCAGAGGGTAGAAAGGATCGTGGGAAAGGTAATAGGAAGCCAGACGGAAGGAGAGCTTATGTCGGTAGCCAGAGTAACGGAACTGAGCGCCACCTCAGAGACCAGCTTCGAGGATGCCATCCAGCAGGCCATAACCCGGGCTACCCAAACGCTGCGCGGGGTCGAGGGAGCCTGGGTCAAGGACATGAACATCCTGATTCAGGACGGCAACATAACCGGCTACAAAGTGAACCTGGCGGTAACCTTCGTCCTCGAAGGCTAGCAGCCGTAGCCACAGGCACGCTATGGGCCCCGGCTCGCGAGCCGGGGCTTTCTCTTGCCCTTAGAGGACTGGGTACGCGGCCTCGTTAACGCGCGGGCATCGTACGCTTCGTGCTCCGATCACGAGATTGCGTCCAGAGGAGGGTGAGGCGGGGAGCTGAACCAGTGGCCAGTCATGGTGGTAGTCCCGGTGCTCGGGCTTGCCGGTGCTTCCCTCGGTCACCGTGCGCGGGTACCGGCTGGGGCGTTCATGGGCGCTCTCGTCGGGGTGGGCGCCGCGCTCGGCCTGCTCGGGTTCCCGGAGATCTCTCCCCCGCCGCTCGCGGGAGAGGCGCTGCAGGTCATAGTCGGGGTGATAGTGGGGCTCAGGATCACCCGCGACTCGGTACTCTCGGGGGCGCGGACCCTGCTCCCCGCGACGGTACTGGCTACCGTCTTTCTGGCCTCAGGCGTCGCGGCGGCAGCGGCCGCGGTCTCTCTGACGGGGATGGACCCCGTTACTGCCCTCTTTGCCGCCGCCCCGGGCGGCCTGACCGAGATGACCTCGGTCGGGGCGAGCCTGGGCGCCGACGGGCCCGCCGTAGCGGCGGTCCACCTGGTGCGGCTGCTGCTGGTGATCCTGGTGGCCAACCTGCTCCTCGCCCGCGCGCGGACGCGCAGTGCTCCCGAGACCGACGCGCGGTACGAAGCGTCGGCGGGGTCTTCGCGGTTCGGCGGTCTACCGAAGCTCGGCGCTGTGGCCGGGGCCGGTCTCACCGGAGGGACGTTAGGGCTCGCGGCCACACCGCTACCCGCCGCGGGCGTGATCGGGGCCCTGATCGGGGCCGGCATCGTGCGGTTGTGGATGCAGGGACCGGTGCCGGAACGCGGCTTCTCTCTGCTGGTGCAAACGCTTAGCGGCGGCATCATCGGCCTTGGCTTCTCAGCCCGCTTCTTCGAGACGCTCGCGCAGCTCGCGGGGGCTACCGTCGTGGTCAACCTCGTGCAGATGCTGGTCTGGCTCGTCGCCGGCTACGTGCTGGTGCGAATCTTCGGCTTCGATCCCCGGACTGCGTCCTTCGCCTCAGCCCCCGGCGGCATGGGGACCCTGCTCTCTATCACGGGAGAGACCGACGCCGACCTGGTAAAGGTAGCGTTTATACACCTGCTCCGCCTGAGCGCCACCATCCTCGTAGTCCCCCTCCTGGTCGCCACCTATTTCGCCGGTTGACGCGCCGAGAGAGCCGGCCGTGCAAGATCGGACACAGCTTGCGCCTCGGGGGCGTTGTATACCCGGGGCATGATCCGCCTCGGCTACCCGGCGCAGAACCTGACGATCCCGGCGACCACGAACCGAACGCTCAGGCTGGCGAGCTTGAAGAGCGTGGAGAGACTGCGGGGGATCTTCCGGGAGAACATCTCGGGACTGAAGACCATTCTGCGGTGGAACGCCGCGCGGCATAGGGCTCTTCCGGATAGGACAGGGCCTCATCCCCTTCGCCTACCTGGCGATAGAGAACGACGAGCGGATCTGGACCGTAGGTCAGGTCGTCGAGGCAGCCAGCGGCCTCGGCGTGCCGGCCATCGCCGACACGCTGCACCACGCGCTCAACCCCGGCGGCCTGACTTTGGAGCCGGCGCTGGACCTCGCCCTGCCCACCTGGGAGGCGCGGGGCGTGCGGCCCAAGACCCACCTCTCCAGCCAGGACCCCGAAAAGCGGCCGGGAGCCCACATTTACGGTGTGCATCTCCGCGACTGGCAAGCCCTCCTCTGCGCGCTCGACGGGCGGGAGGCGGACGTCATGGTCGAGGCGAAGGGCAAGGAGCAGCGCTCGCCCCGATGGGCGTCGAGATCGGTTAACATCCGGGGGCCAGGGAGATCGAGAGCGAGGCACGATGCACCTAAACCCGGACACAGGACAGATAAGGGACCTCCTCGCCGGCGCCCGCAACGTGGCAGTCGTCGGCCTCTCGGACAAGCCCTACAGGACCAGCCACGCGATCGCGCGCGCCCTGCAAGGTTTCGGCTTCAAGATATACCCGGTCAACCCCAACCTCTCCGGCCCGGTCTTAGGCGAGGAGCCTTACGCGACGGTCGAAGAGATCCCCGACACGATCGATATCGTGGACGTGTTCCGCAGCAGCGAGAAGGTCATGCCGGTGGCCAAAGACGCAGTCGCCGCGGGCGCGAGGGCGCTCTGGATGCAGTCAGGCGTCGTGAACGAGGAGGCCGCGGCCTACGCGAAGGAGCACGGTCTCATCGTCGTCATGGACCGCTGCACTAAGGTTGACTACGCCTCCCTGGTAGGCCGGTAGCGTGGCGAGCTCTCTGCCCGCCGGACAGGGAACGTTCTCGGCGGAGCCACCCGTAGGCGATGAACCGGCGCTCCTCATGTTCTTCTACGGCACGCTCAAGCGCGGACACGGTAACCACGACGCGTTCTGTGGCGGGGCTCGCTTCGTCGACGAGGCGGTGCTCGGGGGCAGGCTCTACGATCTCCCCTACGGCTACCCCGCGCTCACGGTTCCGCCTGAGAACGTCCTCGCCGCCGGCACGGCCGACCCGGCGGGCGACGCCGAGATACAGCGCCGTCTCGGCCAGGAAGGGGCGCGTCCGGCGGATGGTCCGCGGGTCTTCGGCGAGCTGTTCGCCTTCGACGACCCGGAAGAGCGCCTCCCTGCCCTCGACCGCCTCGAAGGCTTCGACCCCGAAAACGGCTCGAGCCCCTACCGACGCGTGCTGCTCGCGGTCGAGACGGCGGGCGACGGCGGCGTGGTTCTCGCCTGGGCCTACGTGGTCGAGGTGGCCTCCGGGATTCACCTGCCAAAAGGAAGATGGCCCTCTTAGCCGGGGCGCGTCCGGTGGACCGACCCCAATGGAGCTGAGAAGGGAGGGGCCGGTCGGCCCCTGTCCCTGTTTACGCACCCTGGAGGGTCGAGGAGTAGCTAGGGCTTGGTGCTCGGGTCCTCGTCGGCGTCGAAGATCTCCTCGCGTATGATGCGGCGACGGACCTTGGTGCGCCCGCCCTCCTGGAACGTCTCCGTCTCCTCGGTCTGGCGGGAGGTCGGTGCCGAACCGGTAGTCCCTTCGGAGGACCCCAGGCTCCCCCCCGAGGATTCTCCGGAACCCTGGTATTCGGGTACGCCTTGGGAGCCGCCGCTCCCTAGCGTCGAACCCGTGCTCTCGCCGCTGTTCGAGTACTCGCGCGAGTCGTCTCCTTGCGTGGAGCCGGTCTGCGAATAGCCGCCGTAAGAGCCGTGGGACGAAGAAGGCTCGGCGGACTCGAGGCCGAAGTAGTCCCTGATCCTTCGCTCGTATTCGCCTGTGATGTCCTCGTCGTCGTCGAAGCTCGGCGCGTCCTTGACGTGGTCCTTCGTGTCCGAGACCTCGATAGCCCTGTCGGCCTCGTTGACGCGGACGATCTCCATCGGGATCAGGGTAGACTTCCTCCCGAATAGCCCCAACTTGACGCCGATGTACTCCTCGTTGTCCGTCTCGTCCACGAACAGGTCGTCGACCTTGCCTATCTTGTCTCCCCTGTTGTCGTAGACCTTGTAATCCTCGTACTTCTCCTCGAGCTCCCGCAGCCTCTCGTCGCTCGTCACGCTCTCCTCCTCGATACGCCTACGGCTCTGTGCATCGTGCGTACCCGGGCCACGCCCGGCCGTAAACATGGGACGCGCCGGAGGAGGCTAAGGCTGGCTCCTTGCTAAACTACCCACGGGGATGGGCGAGTCCGAAGGTGGGTGAAGGCGTGGCATCCAGACGAGACGAAGGCACCAGAATCCTGGCCGTAGACGTCGGCTCTTCCTCTGTGAGGGCAGAGCTCTACGACGGCTCGGGCGGGAGCGTGGAGGGTACCGAGACAAAGCTCGACTACGACTTCGAGTACACCTCCGACGGTGGGGCTACCAAAGACGCTGACGGGTTGCTCGACCTCGTGGCGCGCGCGATCGACGGCGCGCTCGCGAGGGCGCAAGACGTGGAGATCTCCGGCGTCGCCATGAGCACCTTCTGGCACTCGGTCCTCGGCGTCGGCCGGGACGGGAAGCCAACCACCCCGATCCTCACCTGGGCCGACCGCCGGGCCGCGGACGCCGCGCGCGGGCTGCGCGACGCCCTGGACGAGGCGGCCGTCCACCGCCGCACGGGCTGCGTCCTCCACTCGAGCTACTGGCCCGCCAAACTCATCTGGTTGAGCGAGACGGAGCCTCGGGCATTCGAGCGCACCGAGCACTGGGTCTCTCCAGGGGACTACTTCTACGCCCGCCTCTTCGGGGAGACCTACGCCGTCGGGACCTCGATGGCCTCGGCAAACGGCCTCTTCGACCAGAATAGACGCGAGTGGGACCGAGAGACGCTTGGCGCCTTGCCCGTGGAAGAACAGCAGCTCCCCACCATCTCCGACGAGCCGCGGCGAGGGTTGGCAGGCGAGTGGGCTGACCGCTGGCCGGCCCTGCGCGAGGTGCCGTGGTTTCCGGCGGTCGGCGACGGGGCCTGCTCGAACGTCGGGAGCGGATGCACGGATAGCGGCCAGCTGGCGCTCATGGTCGGGACGAGCGGCGCGATGCGGGTACTGTGGAAAGCCGAGTCGGTCGAGATACCCGAAGGCCCCTGGTGCTACCGGGCTGACGGCGAACGCTTCGTCATGGGCGGGGCGCTCTCCGACGGGGGGAACCTGATCGAGTGGCTGCGCAACACGCTCAGGCTCCCAGCTCCGGAAGAGACCGAGAAGCTCCTCTCCGGCATGGACCCCGACTCGCACGGCCTCACCTTCCTGCCGCTGCTGGCCGGAGAGCGCGGCCCCGGCTGGGCCGACCGGGCCAACGGGACCATAGCCGGGCTCTCGATGAGCAGCAAACCCGAGGGGATATTGCGCGCCGCGATGGAGGCGGTGGCGTTCCGGTTCGCCACCATCGCCGAGATAATCGAAGGGGCCATCCCCGGAGAGAAACTAGTAGTGGCGAGCGGCGGGGGGCTTCTCAACTCGCCGACGTGGACAGGGATCATGGCCGACGTTCTCGGTAAACCCATCACCGTCTCAGGCGTCAAAGAAGCATCTAGCCGGGGCGCCGCCCTGCTGGCCCTCCAGGCACTCGGCGGGCCCGAAGTCGAGGAGACCGAAGCCCCGCTCGGCGAGACCTTCGAGCCGGATGCCGCGCGGCACGAGATCTACAGGCAGGCCATCGCGCGCCAGCTGCGGCTCTACGACGCGGTGCTCGGCGACTCGTAAGCAACGGCTCACCGCACCCGGCAGTGGCTCAAGGTAAGCTCCCCGGCGCGTGAGGAGGCGTGCCCCGCTCGCCTGGCCGCTACCGAAAAAGGAACGGTCAGCCATCGGGAAGCCTCGATGGCTGACCGCCGAAAGCTTGTGGCGCGGACCTTCTAGCGCTCGCCTATAGGCACGTAGTCGGCCTTGCGGGGGCCTGTGTAGATCTGGCGCGGGCGGGCGATCCTGAACTCGGGGTCGTTCATGAGCTCGAGCCACTGGGCCGTCCAGCCCGGGGTCCGGCCGATAGCGAACATCACGGTGAAGGCCTCTGTGGGTATCCCCATGGCCTCGTAGATGATCCCCGACCAGTAGTCCACGTTGGGGTAGAGCTTGCGGTCGGTAAAGTACTCGTCGTCGAGGGCGTGCTTCTCGAGCTCGATGGCGAGGTCCAAGAGCGGGGTGGTCTTGCCGGTCGCCTCCAACACCTCATCCACGTGACTGCGGATGATGCGGGCGCGCGGGTCGTAGTTCTTGTAGACCCGGTGGCCGAACCCCATCAGCCGCTCGTTGCCGTCCTTGACGCTCTGCAAGAAGTCCGGGATGTTGTCGGTGGACCCGATACGCTGGAGCATCTTGAGGACCGCGACGTTGGCGCCCCCGTGCGACGGTCCGTAGAGCCCGGCCACACCCGCGGCCACTGAGGTAAAGGGGTCGTTTATGGCGCTACCGACGACCCTGACCGCCGCGGCCGAGCAGTTCTGCTCGTGGTCGGCATGGAGGATAAAGAGCACGTCGAGGGCCTTCTCTATCCTGGGGTCGGGCTCGTAGCGCGGCTCGGCCATCTTGAAGAGCATGGAGAGAAAGTTGCCAGTGTACGTCAGGTCGTTGTCCGGGTAGACGTAGGGCAGGCCGAGGCTGTGGCGGTAGGCGAAGGCGGCGAGGGTCGGCATCTTCGCGATCAGGCGCACCACCGAGACGTAGCGCTGGTACTCGTCCGAGGTGTCCCTGGCCTCAGGGTAGAAGGTAGAGAGCGCGCCGACGCTCGCGAGCAGCATGCCCATGGGGTTGGCGTCGTGCCTGAAGCCGTCCATGAAGCGCTTGATCATCTCGTGCACGTAGGTGTGATGGGTTATGTCATAAACCCACTCGTCGTACTCTTTCTGCGTGGGCAGACGCCCGTGGAGTACCAGGTACGAGACCTCCAGGAAGTTCGAGTGCTCGGTAAGCTGCTCGATGGGGATGCCCCGGTGCTCCAGGATGCCCCTCTCCCCGTCGATGTACGTGATCGCGCTGCGAGAGCTCGCCGTGTTGGTGAAGCCCGGGTCGTAGGTCATCAGGCCGAAGTCCTCGTCGTCCACCTTGATCTGCCTGAAATCCATGGCCCGGACCGTGCCGTCCTTGATCTCCACTTCATAACTCTTGCCCGTCCGGTTGTCCGTGACCGTCAGGCTCTCGGCCCCCGTGGCAGTCGAACCCTGTCCGTTGCCCGCGCTCTGCGACTCTGCGCTCAACTGTGCCCCTTTCTTTTGCACGCGCGTTAATTATATATGCTCGTGCCACATATATGTTCGCGCCGCGCCCCGCCCTGAATGGCCTTCATTATCGCCCACCTGAGGGAAAACCGAAAGTCGGCGCGAGGAGCGTCGCCACCCGCGGGCGAAACCTTCGGTGTGGCACGGGCGTACAGGAGGTTAAGAACGAGAGCGAGGAGCGCGCGTGAATCCAGACTCGGCGAACTACGGGATCCAGCGAGAGCATGAGGCGCGGACCGCGCCCCCACCCCCGGTGGTCGGCGCGAGGAGCGCCGGGGATGAGAGGGCTTGGTCGGCGCTGGCCCACCTGACCACGTTTTTGAACGTATTCACCGGTTTTCTCGGGCCGTTGGCGGCGTTCGTGATCTGGCTGGTCCACAAGGACAGATCGCCGACGGTGGCCTCCCACGCCTTGAGGTCCGTCTTCTACCAGCTGGCCTGGCTCAGCGCCATCGCCGTCGGGTGGACCGTGACCGTCGCCCTGATGGCCGTCCTGATCGGGTTCCTCTTCGTGCCGGTGATGATCGTCGTGACGCTGGCCCCGTTCGTCCAGGCCTCCTACGAGGCGCACAGGG
>JADDPU010000241.1 GCA_016781725.1 Rubrobacter sp.
GCAGGTTGATGCCGACTAGCACGTCGAACTCGCCGGTCCTGAGGCCCCGGATGATCTGGATCCGGTCGAGCGTCTCTATGTTGGCGTGCATGTAACGCGCCTTGACGTTGTGCTCTAGCAGGTAGTCCGTCAGGTCTTCTGCCATCTTGATGGTGAGCGTGGTAATGAGCACCCGCTGGCCGTGCTCGACGCGCTTGGCTACCTCGTTGAGGAGGTCGTCTATCTGGTTCTTCGTCGGGCGTACCTCGACCTCTGGGTCGACGAGGCCGGTCGGGCGGATGATCTGCTCTACTATCTGCCCCGAGTTCTCGAGCTCGTACGGCCCCGGCGTCGCCGACACGAAGACCAGCTGGTTGGTCTTGAGCAGGAACTCCTCGAACATCAAGGGCCGGTTGTCCAAAGCCGAAGGCAGCCTGAAGCCGAACTCCACGAGCGTCGTCTTGCGCGAGCGGTCGCCCTTGTACATGCCCCGGACCTGGGGCAGCGTGATGTGCGACTCGTCCACGAACGTTACGTAGTCGTCGGGGAAGTAGTCGAGCAGGGTGTAAGGCGTCGAGCCCGGCGGCCTCCCGTCGAGGTGGCGTGAGTAGTTCTCGATGCCCGAGGTGTAGCCGAGCTCGCGCATCATCTCCAAGTCGTACTGCGTCCGTTGCTTGAGCCTGTACGCTTCGAGGACCTTGCCCTGGCCCTCCAGCTCCGCGACGCGCTCTTCGGCCTCGGCCTCTATGTTCTTTATGGCTGTCGCCATCCGGTCGTCTCCTGTGACAAAGTGGGTAGCAGGGTAGACGGTAAGAACGTCGTGATCGCGCAGGATCTCCCCGGTCAGCGGGTCGGTCTCGGTCATGTTCTCCACCTCGTCCCCGAAAAAGGAGATGCGGTAGATCGTATCCTGGTAGGCCGGGTGGACCTCGAGCACGTCGCCGCGCACCCTGAAGTTGCCCCGGTTGAGCTGGAAGTCGTTTCTGGTGTACTGGATCTTGACCAGGTCCCGAAGAACGTCGTCGAGGTCGTAGAAGCCGCCCTTCTCCAGGAGGACCATCTTCGAGCGGTACTCCTCGGGGCTGCCGAGGCCATAGATCGCCGAGACCGATGCTACGACTATCACGTCGCGGCGGGTGAAGAGGCTGCTCGTGGCGGAGTGGCGCAGCCGGTCGATGTCCTCGTTGATCTGGGCGTCCTTCTCGATGAACGTGTCGGTGCGCGGGACGTAAGCCTCGGGCTGGTAGTAGTCGTAGTAGCTGACGAAGTACTCGACCGCGTTGTTCGGGAAGAAGTCGGCGAACTCGCTGGCGAGCTGGGCCGCGAGCGTCTTGTTGTGGGCTATGATGAGCGAAGGCCGCCCTACCTGCTCTATCACGCGGGCCATCGTGTGGGTCTTCCCCGATCCCGTGACGCCGAGCAGGGTCTGCGCCCCCATCCCGGCTTCGAGGCCGGAGACGAGCTGCTCTATGGCCCTAGGCTGATCGCCGGTCGGCCGGTAATCGCTGTTTACCTGAAACCTACTACTCCGAGTCTCGATAGAGGTCCCTCCCGTAGAGTTCTCTGTAGGTCCGACGGGCCTCCAGCACGTCGTCGACGTACTCGCGCGTCTCTTTGTAGGGGATGTCTTTGGCGATGTCGAACCCTTCTTCGGAGAGCCAGCCGTCAACCGTGCCCTCCCCCGAATTATACGCCGCGAGCATCAACCTCTCATCCCCCTGATACCGCCCTTCGAGGTATCCGAGGTACCACGCCCCAAGCCTCAGGTTCACCTCGGGATCGCGGTAGTCGCCCCGGATCCCGCTCCTCCGCCCTATAAACTTGGCGGTCTGCGGCAAGAGCTGCATGAGGCCGTAGGCCCCGCGGTGGGACTCGACGTCCGGCCTGAAGCGGCTCTCGGTGTAGACCACCCCGGCCACGAACGCCGGCTCGAGCCCGTTCTCCTCGCTCACCTCCCTGATGGTCTCCTCGTAGCGCAAAGGGTAGATCGTCTGCCTCACGGTCTCGGGTACCCGCAGCACGAACGGCAGCGCCGCGAGAAGACCGGCGAGCACTACCAGCACCACAGCCCCGCGCCGGCGGCGCGCCCGCGACCTGCCGTACCTGCGTCTCTTGTCGTACGCTACCGCCGGTTCCTCTCCCGCAAGACCATCCGCCCGAGCTCCACCGCCCGTCCTCTAAGTCTATCCAGGTCCCCGTCGTTTTGTACCACCAAGTCGGCCCTCCTGGCCTTCTCCTCGCCGGAGAGCTGCCTCGCCTCTATCCCCCGCAGCGCCGCCTCGTCCACGCCCCGCTCCTCCACCCACGCGCGCCGCCGCTCCTCGGGCACCACCACGGCCACCGTGTAGTCGAAGTCCTCGCCCCGGCCCGCCTCGAACAGCAGCGGTATCTCCGCCACGAACAGGTCCGCGCCGGAGGCCTCTATGCGCCGGTCGGTCTCCTGGTGCACCAGGGGATGGAGTATCCCTTCGAGGTCGGCGAGGGCCTCGGGGTCGCCGAAGACCTCGCGCCCCAGAGCCTTGCGGTCGATGCCGTTAGTACCCCTAACGTGTTCGCCGAAGCGTTCGACGATACTCGAGATGGCTAGCCGGTCGTTTTGCAGGAGGTGGTGGACGATCTCGTCGGCCGAGGCCGTCTCCGCGCCGAGCTCTCCCATAAAACGGACGAAGGTGCTCTTGCCGGACGCGAAGGGGCCGGTGACGGCGATGGTCACCGGCCCCCCGCGGGGTGATCCTGGTGAGGGCTGCTGGGCTATCGCTCCTCGAGGTTCAGGTCGGAGAGCGCGTCGAAGGCGCCGGTGCGAAGGCCGCTGCCCTCGCCGCTGCTGCTCCTGCGGTCGGAGGAAGAAGAGCCGCGCTGCTCGGGCTCGCGTCTGGGCCGCTGCTCCTCGCGGCGGGGGCGCTCCTCGCGGTCCTCGCGCTTCGGGCGCAAAGAGAGCGAGAGCCTGCGGCGCCTGGCGTCAACGTCGATGATGCGGGCGTCCACCTCGTCGCCGCTGCGCACGATCTCGTCCGGCGTCTCGACGTGGTGCTCGGCCAGCTCGGAGATGTGAATAAGTCCCTCAACCCCTTCGGCGACCTCGACGAAGGCCCCGAAGGAGACCAGCTTGGTCACGCGGCCCTTGATCTGCTCGCCGACCTTGACCCGCTCGACGATCTCCTGCCACGGGTCCTTACGGGTCTGCTTGAGACCGAGCGAGATGCGCTCGCGATCCCGATCGACCTCAAGGACCTTGACCTCGACCTCCTCGCCGACCTCGACGACCTCGCTCGGGTGGTCGACGTGCTGCCAGGACAGCTCGGAGATGTGGATCAGGCCGTCTATGCCCTCGAGGTCGACGAACGCGCCGAAGTCGACGAGGTTCGAGACGGTGCCGGTGACGATCATGCCCTCCTCGAGCGAGGTCAGGATGCGCTCGCGCTCCTCCTTGCGCTCCTCCTCGAGGACCGCGCGGCGGGAGAGGACCACGTTGTTGCGGCTGCGGTTGAGCTCGATGACCTTGCACTCGAGCTTCTGGCCGAGGAACGAGTCGAGGTTCCTCACGCGCCGGATGTCCACCAGGCTCGCCGGCAGAAAGCCGCGCAGGCCGATGTCCAGGATCAGGCCGCCCTTGACTACCTCGATCACCGGCCCCTCGACGGTGCGCTGGTCGTTGTAGGCCTCCTCGATGCGGTTCCAGGCCCGCTCGAACGCTGCGCGCTTGGCCGAGAGGATCAGACGCCCATCGGCGTCCTCCTTCTGCAGAACGAGCGCCTCGAGGCGCTGGCCCAAATCGACCACCTCGTGCGGGTCGGCCCCCTTGCGGATGGTCAGCTCGTTCGAGGGGATGAGCCCCTCGGACTTGTAGCCGATGTCGACGAGGACCTCGTCCCGGTCTATCCGGACGACCTCGCCCTCGACGATGTCCCCGTCCTTGAAGTCGATGAGGACGCTCTCGTCGAGGGGGATGACCTCCCCGTTCTCTTCCCGGAAGAAGTCCTTCATCGTCAGCTCTCGGGACGCGCTTTGTGTGGTGTCAGTCATGAAACAGTTGCTTTCCTTCTCTTGGCTTGTGAACGAATGATTATACAGCAATTCCACGCGGGAAAAGCCGACCAGGGAGAGATCTACAGAGGCCGCACCCTCCCCCAGCGCTCCCCGACCTTCGCCTCCACCTCGAGCGGCGGGCGCAGGTCGTAGGCGGCGACCATCCTCTCGACGGCGAGCCCGGCGACCTCCTCGACGCGGTCCTCGTCCACGTCGAAGACGAGCTCGTCGTGGACCTGCATGATCATCTCGGCCCCTAGCGAAGAGAGCCGCGGCTGCAAATCGACCATGGCGACCTTGATGATGTCGGCGGCGGTCCCCTGCACGCGCGCGTTGAAGGCGATCCTCTCCCCGAGCTTCCTTATGTTCTTGTTTGCGTTTCTGAGCTCGGGCACGTAGCGCCGCCTCCCGAAGAGCGTCGTCGAGTACCCGAGCTCCTCCGCCTCCTCTAAGGTCTCCTTCATGAACTCCGTCACCCTGGGGTAGCGCTCGAAGTAGCGCTTGATGTACCGCTCGGCCTCGGCCGGGTGCACGTTCCCGAGCCGCGTGGCCAGCCCGAACCCCGAGATGCCGTAGAGGATGCCGAAGTTGACCATCTTCGCCCGGCGCCTGAGCTCGGGCGTGACGCTCTCCATGCGCACGTCGAAGACCTCCGAGGCCGTGCGGGTGTGGATGTCCTCGCCGTGCACGAACGACTCGACGAGCGCGGGCTCCCCGGTCATGTGCGCGAGTATCCTCAGCTCTATCTGGGAGTAGTCGGCGATCACGAGCCTGCGGCCCTTCGAGGCCGTAAACGCGTCCCTGATGCGGGCGCCGAGCTCGGTGCGGACCGGGATGTTCTGCAGGTTCGGCGAGTCGCTGGAGAGGCGGCCCGTCGCCGTTGTGGTCTGGTTGAGGGTGCTGTGGATGCGGCCCTCATCGGAGATCAACTTCAAGAGCCCGTCTATGTAGGTGCCCCGGAGCTTCGTCAGCTCCCGGTAGGTGATGATGTGCTCGGCCACCGGGTGCTCGATGGCGAGCTGCTGCAACACCTTGGCGTCCGTCGAGTAGCCGGTCTTGGTCTTCCTGACCGGCGGGATGCCCATCTCCTCGAAGAGGACCTCGCCTAGCTGCTTGGGCGAGCCGATGTTGAAAGGGTGGCCTACCTCCTCGTAGATGCGCCGCTCGAGCTCCTCGATTCGGCCCTCTAACTCTTCGCCCACCTCCTCGAGGGTGGCCGCGTCGACCGGCATCCCGACCTCCTCGATCTCCCCGAGCACGTCGGCGAGCGGCAGCTCCACGTCGTAGTAGAGCCGGGCTAGCCCCATCTCCTCGAGCTCCTCGACCAGCCTCGGCGAGAGCGCGTAGATCTGCGCAGCCCGCCGCGCCGCCTCCGCGACCGCCCGGTCCTCGTGCCTGACCTCGACGTCGGCCAGCCCCCGCTCGGAGGCCAGCGGCTCGAGCTCGTAGCTCCCGAGGCCCGGCTTTACGAGGTACCCGGCGAGGTAGGTGTCGAAGTCGACCCCGCGCACCCCGAGCCTCTTCGCGTCGTGGACTTTGATCTGGGCTTCTGGTATCCCGTCCGTGAGGCGCACCTCGCCCTCGGAGACCGCCACGCACCAGCGCCCGTCCCCGACCGGGGCCGCGGCGACGGGCTCGAAGGAGAGCTCGACCGGCTCCTCGGAGACGCGAACCTCGAGCCGCTCCAGCGGGGGCAACTCCCCGCCACCGGCGACCGGCAGCGTGGCGAAGCGCGACTCCAGGCTCCTGAACTCGTAGCGGCGAAGGAGCACGTCGCGGCTCTCCGGCGCCACCCCCTCGAAGCGCAGCGCCTCGGGGTCGAACCTGACGGGCACGTCGAAGCGCATCCTCGCGAGCTCAAGGGACATGAAGGCGCTCTCGCGGCCCTCCTCGAGCTTGGCGCGCGTGCCCTTCGCGGAGATCTTGTCCAGGTTCTCGTAGACGCCGGCCAAGGTGCCAAATTGCTTTAAGAGGCTGGCCGCGCCTTTGGGGCCGATGCCGCGCACGCCCGGGATGTTGTCCGAGGCGTCGCCGGTGAGGGCCTTGTAGTCCGGTATCTGCTCGGGCGTCACCCCGTACTCCGCGACTACCTCCTCGCGGCCGTAGGTCTTGGTCTCGGAGACGCCGCGGGTGGTGCGCAGCACCCTGACTCGCCCGTCCACGAGCTGCATGGCGTCCTGGTCCCCGGTAACTATAAACAACTCGACTCCCTCGGGGACCTGGCGGGACATCGTCGCCAGAGCGTCGTCGGCCTCGAAGCCCTCGGCCCTGATGGCCGGGATATTCATGGCCTCGAGGATCTCGTCGAGGTGATCCAACTGCGCCCTGAGCTCCTCCGGCATCGACGAGCGCTGCGCCTTGTACTGGGGGAAGACTTCGAGCCTGAACTTCGGCATCCCGCCGTCCCACACGACGCCGATACCAACCTCTTCGTCGGAGTCGAGGAGCTTGAGGATCATGCTGGTGAACCCGTAGAGGGCGTTGGTCGGCAGACCGCTCGAGGTAGCTATGCTCTGCGGCAAGGCGTAGAACGCCCTGTAGAGGAGGGAGTAGCCGTCGATCAGGTAGACACGCACTCACCTGATTATACCGAAGGGGCGGGCCGAATCCCGCCCCTTCGGCGCCGAAATTTTTAGGCCGGATGCGGGATCGGCTCGAAGACCAGCCTCTCCCCCCGCGCCATGATTACCTTCTTTAGCCAGTAGCGGTCGAGCACGTATGACTCATACATCTCTACCGAGATGCCGGCGGCAGCCCGGTGCGAGGCCGCCCCTGCCGCCGTGCGGGCCTGCTCGCGGGTCTCCCAGAGGCAGAACGAGAGGCACTCGCGCCGCTCGTTGGCCTGGCCCTTGAAGTAGCGCAGGAGACCACCGGACTCGAGGGCTTCCGCGTAGGCGCTGTCGTCGTGCTCGCGCAACAGGTCCAGGTCGGCCTCCGGCAGCCTGACGGAACGGAAGACTACAAGGTAGAGCCGGTCGAAACGGCAGCCGGCGAGGGCGGAGGACCAGTTAAAGCCATCCTCTATGGGCCGCGTTGCATAGTCTGGGTCTAAGGGGGAGATTCGCCCGCAAGCCGTGTGCAGGCCGGGTTGGAGATCGAGGGTCATGGTTCACCTTTCCAGCTTCTTCTCTAGAGACCACCTCCTTTCGTTTCGGGCACGTGCCGGAACCTGCCCTTCTTGCCGACGACGGTGCCCCGCATATTGCCCGGCTGCCTCCAGGCCGTGTGCCCGACCCCGTACGAGCTGCGTGCGAGGTGCTCGTACCGAATAGAAGGCGCGTAGCACGCCGGGTCCATTCGGGTGTCCGCTGTGGTGCGATGCTCGGGCATACGATCCAGAAGATAACGCGGGCGCGAGGGCTTTGCAGACAACTTTTGGACCATCTTCTCCGTAGGGCTCAGATTTCTCCCAGGTATGCTTCGCGGACCTTCGGGTCCTCGCGCAGTTGGGCTGCCGGGGCTTCGTTGACGATGGTGCCGGTCTCGAGGACGTAGCCGCGGGTGGCGATCTCCAGGGCGACGTTGGCGTTCTGCTCGACGAGCAGGATGGTGGTGCCCTGCCGGTTGATGTCCTTGATGATGTCGAAGATGCGCTCGACCAGCACGGGCGCCAGGCCCATCGAGGGCTCGTCGAGCAGGAGCAGCTTCGGGCGGCTCATCAGGGCCCGGCCGATGGCGAGCATCTGCTGCTCGCCGCCGCTCATCGTGCCCGACTCCTGCTTGATGCGCTCTCTCAGGCGGGGGAAGAGCTCGAAGACGCGGTCCATATCCTCGCGGATCCCGGCGCGGTCGTTGCGGTGGTAGGCGCCCATCTCCAGGTTCTCGAGGACGGTCATGCGGTGGAAGATCCTGCGTCCTTCCGGGCTCTGGGCGATGCCCCTGGAGATCATATCGTGGGCCGGGGTGCCCTGTATCTCCTCGCCGCCGAAGACGATCCTGCCCTCCCGCGGCGGCAGGATGCCGTTGATCGAGCGGAGCGTCGTGGTCTTGCCTGCCCCGTTCGAGCCGATGAGCGTGACGATCTCCCCCTCCTCTACCGTGAGCGAGACGCCCTGTAGGGCGTGAATGTGCCCGTAGTAGCTGTGGATGTCCTCTATCTCTAGCAGCGCCACGTCTTCCCTAACCCGTCTTCGCCGTGCCGAGGTAGGCTTCTATGACCTTCGGGTCCTCCCGCACCTCGCGCGGGGAGCCCTCGGAGATCTTCTCCCCGTGGTCGAGGACCGTCACCCTGTCCGAGATGCTCATGACGACCCGCATCTCGTGCTCGATGAGGAGGATTGAGATGCCGCGCTCCTCCCGCAGGCGCCGGATGAGATCCGTCAGGCGCGCCGTCTCCTGCGGGTTCATGCCGGCCGTCGGCTCGTCGAGGAGGAGCAACTTGGGCTCCGAAGCGAGTGCCCGCGCTATCTCGAGGCGCCGCTGGTCACCATAGGAGAGGTTCTTGGCGAAGACCTCCCGGCCCTGGATGCCGACATAATCCAGGAGGTCCCCTGCCCTCTCGCGGGCCTCCCTCTCCTCGCGCCGCGTCCCCGGCGTGCGCAGTATGGAGCCCACGATCCCGCCCTTCAGGCGCGTGTGCATCCCGGAGAGCACGTTATCGCGCGCGCTCATCGTGCCAAAGAGCCGGATGTTCTGGAAGGTGCGCCCGATCCCCAACTGCGCCCGCTGGTGCGCCCCGAGGCGCGTGACGTCCCTTCCCGCGAACACGAACGAGCCGGCTGACGGCTCGTAGAGCCCGCTCACCATGTTGAAGAACGTGGTCTTGCCCGCGCCGTTAGGCCCGATCAGGCTGACGATCCCGCGCTCGGGGATGTCGAAGTCAACCCGGTTGACCGCCACGAGCCCGCCGAAGACCTTGGTGATCCCGCGTGCCTCCATGATGTTGTTGCGGGCCTTACCGGCCCCGTTCGGTCCGGCGTTCTCAGGCACGGATTGCTCCCCCCATGGCGTCCCCGCTGCCGGTCTCGTCGTGGAGCTCCTCGGCGCGTTGACGGTTGGGGATGATGCCCTCCGGCCTGAAGAGCATCATCAATACGAGCATGATGCCGAAGATAAAGAAGCTGTACTTCGGGATGTCCACTGTGGCCAGTGCCTGGTTTCCGACGGCCTCGCCGATAGAGTTCACCCAGGTCTTTATCTGCGGCAGCAGGAAAAAGTTGGTCCCCTGCAGGACGATGGCGCCCAAAATGACGCCGTAAATGTTGCCCATGCCGCCGAGGACGACCATAAGCAGGATAAAGATGGAGACGTTGAACGAGAAGCTCGTCGGAAATACATTCTTTATAAAGGCCCCGTAGAAAGCCCCAGCGAACCCCCCGAAGGTCGCCCCCAGAGCGTAGGCCCAGAGCTTTGTCGTGACCGGGTTTATGCCCATCGCGGCGGCGGCCGTCTCGTCCTCGCGCACCGAGATCCAGGCGCGCCCCAGCCGCGAGTCTTGCAGGCGGACGTTCACATAGATCGTGACGAGCACCATCACCAGGATCGTGTAGAACCACGGGTAGAGTTCAAGCGTCCCGAAGCGCTGCCAGGCGCTCAGGGAGTCCGGCAGGAACGGGAAGCCCGGCGAGTCAATGGCCTTTATTCCGATCGTCCCGTTCGTGAGGTTGAAGCCCCCGAGGTCGTCGCCGTTCTGGAAGAAGCGCGGGATGATCTCGCCAAAGCCCAGCGTGACTATAGCCAGGTAATCGCCCCGCAGCCTCAGGGTCGGCGCGCCGATGATGACGCCGCACAGCGCCGTAAAGGCCCCGGCGAGGACGAGCACGAGCCAGAACGAGAGGTGTATGCCGGGCACCTCCTCGCCGGTTATGGAGGTGGCGGTGGTGCCGAACGCGACGCTCACCTGCCGAAAGTGGCCAGAGGCGAGCCAGGCCACGACGTAGGCCCCAAGGGCGTAGAAAGCCACGAACCCGAGGTCGAGGAGGCCGGCGAAGCCGACGACTATGTTCAGCCCGAGCGCGAGCATTATGTAGACCGTTATAACGATCACCGGGTACATCAGGTTCACGTCCACCGTCTCTTCCAGAAAGCTGTTCCACAGCGGGAACAGCAGCGCCACCACTATCAGGACCACCGGCAGCGCGTACCTTCTCAGGAGCGCCACGCTACGACCCTCCCCCCTGCACCGCCGAGCGGTCGCCGAGGAGCCCGCGCGGCCTGAAGACGAGCACGAGAACCAGGACGCTGAAGATCACGATAGACGTCCACTCGACACCGATATACTGGTCGGCCATGGAGCTGATGATCCCGATCAGGAACCCCCCGACAACGGCCCCCGTGAGGTTGCCGATGCCTCCAAGGACCGCCGCGGTAAACGCGTAGAGCCCCTGGAAAAAGCCCACGTTGAAGACCGTGATCCCGTTGAAGAGGCCGAACATCACGCCCGAGGCGCCGGCCAGGATGCCCCCCAGAAGGAACGTGATCGAGATGGTCCTATTCACGTTTATGCCGACCATCGAGGCCGCCTCCTTGTCCTGGGCCACGGCCCGCATCGCCTTCCCCTGCCGCGTGTTGCGGACAAAGTAGGAGAGGCCGAGCAAGAGCGGCACCGTCATCCCGAGCACGAAGAGGTCCTTCCACCGGAAGACGACGGCGTCGGTTGGCAGGATGTTGGCGCTCGAGACGAGCTCGGGGAAAGCCACCTGGGCCGGGCCCTTCCAGATCAGCCCGAGGTTCTGCAAGATAAAGGACATGCCGATAGCCGTGATCAGGACGGCCAGCCGCGGGGAGTTCCTTAGAGGCTTGTACGCCACCCGCTCTATCGCCACGTTCACGAACCCGCAGACGGCCATCGCCACCACCAGGGCGAGCAAGACCCCGACCACCTTGAGAAAGGCGCCGGAATCCCCAGTTATCGGGGAGAAGAGGCCGATGCCGGCGAACGTGCCGGCGAGTACGGTCAGACCGACGAAGGAGCCGATCATAAAGTTGTCGCCGTGGGCGAAGTTGATCAGCTCGATGATGCCGTAGACGAGCGTGTAGCCGAGGGCCACGAGCGCGATGATCGCCCCGTTGGTCACCCCGATGACGAGCTGGGAGAAGAACTGCGCCGGGTCACGCACCGCCTGCACGAAGAGCAAGACGAGCAAGAGCGCCGTCACCGCCACCGCGATGCGCGTCTGCCAACTAGAAGCCCTCGCGCTCTCTAAAAGGCCACCCGAGCGTCCCTTCGTTACTTCACCGGTCGCCATTTAGAATCCTTTTCTTCTTAGGAGAGCGGGGACCGGAGATTGGTGCGCCGGTCCCCGTGCTTCTATTGTTACCGGATCAGCTCTGCTCTTCCACCAACTCCTCGACGTCAAGCACGCGGTCGAGCTCGAACGCGCCGCCCTCGACCGTCTGCACGGAGAGCTCGGTGAGCGTCGTGTCACCGTCTTCGTCGAAGCTCCAGGTGCCGAGAACGCCTTCGTAGTCTTCGGTGGCGAAGATCTCCTGCAAGACGGTCTCACGCGTGACCTCGCCCTCCTCGGAGGCCCGCTCGATGGCGTCGAGCATCACGTTGGCCGCCTCGTAGGCGTAGGCGGTGTAGGGCTGGACCTCGTCATCGTACTTGGACTCGTACGTCTCGACGAACTCCTGGCCCTCGGCGGAGAGCTCGCTCTCGGGCAGGCCGCCGAAGGTGACGTAGATGCCGTTCGCGGCGTCGCCCGCCTGCTCGAGGAGCTCGTCCACGAAGATGCCGTCGGGGCCGACAAAGAGGACCTCTTCGTTGGACATCCCGGCGCCGACCTTGTCCTTTATGAGCTGGGCTGCGTTGTTCTCGATGATGCCGCCGAAGTAGATAGCCTCGGGGTTCGTCTCCTTTATCTTGTTCATCAGCGAGCGGTAGTTGGAGGCGGAGCCGTCGATGCCCTCGCGACCCAGGATCTCTATGCCTGCGTCCTCGGCGGCCTGCTGGAACTGGTCGGCGAGACCCTTGCCGTAAGTCTCCTTGTCGTCGAGCACGTAGACGGATTCGATGTCCTCCTCCTCGAGCAAGGCCGCGCCCGCCGCGCCCTGCTTATCGTCGGCCACGATCACGCGGGTGTAGTTGCGCTCGCCCGTCGGGTAGTACTGCTCGGGCTCGTTTGGCTCCCCACCCTCCTTGGTCAGGCCGATGTAGGTATTGGACGGGCTGACCATGCCGAGGCCCGCCTCGTTGAGGGTGGGGATCTGGATCGCCGCGCAGCCGGAGTTGAAAGGCCCGATCCAGCCGACTATCTCCTCGTCTTGGGCGGCGTTCTGCGCGTTCTCGGCGCACTTGGCCTCATCCCACTGTCCTGCCTGCGCCGTCGCGTCGTCGAAGGACTCGTACTCGATCTTGACGTCCCCGGCCTTGCCGTTGCGCTGCTCTATCGCCAACTTTATGGCGTTGACCATCGTCGTAGTCTGGGCCCTGTTCGCCCCCTGAAGCGGCAGGTCGCTGACTATCTTCACGCTCTGGGCGCTCTCCCCGCCGCCGCCACCGCCACCTGCCCCACCGCCGCACCCGACGATAAGCAAGGCCGTGGCCACACCCAGCACCACCAGAGTTACTGCCCGACGTATGTTCTTCATTCTCCTCCTCGCATCCGGATCTCGTGCGATCCGCCGTAAAGACGGTCCTTAAAGGTCTATTGCGGCGGCATTATGAGTATTCGTGCCCCGCTTTGTCAAGCGGGCCCCCTCCCGCTCCGAAGGCGCTT
>JADDPU010000338.1 GCA_016781725.1 Rubrobacter sp.
TAACTACACTGTAAATATACAATGTAAGTACGTCGTGTATCCTGTAAGCTGTCGACAAAGGCACGGGAGGTTAGAGCGTTGGTGGAGGCGAAGAGGCGACCGTTGAGCCGGCGCCGCATTCTGCAGGCGGCGGTGCGGTTCGTGGATCGGGAGGGTTTGGAGGCGCTCAGCATGAGGAAGCTGGGGGCCGAGTTGCGGGTTGAGGCGATGTCCCTCTACAACCACGTGCCAAACAAGGGCGCGCTGCTCGACGGGATGGTCGAGGTGCTGTTGGGCGAGCTGAGGATACCGCCCGAGGATGAGGGCTGGGAGGAGCGCATAAGGGGGGCGTACCGGGCGTTCCGGAGGCTGGCGCACGAGCACCCCAACGTCTTCCCCCTCCTCGTAACCCGTCCGCCGGACACGATGGACGGGGCCTGGCTCGTCGAGGAGTTCTTGAAGACGCTCGAGAAGGCCGGCTTCGACCCGAAGACGTCGCTGCACGCTTTTCGGGCGCTCTCCAGCTACGCCACGGGGTACGCCATGGCGGAGATCCGGGGCTTCGCCATGGAGCCGTCCGGCTCCCGTTCGGGCGCCGGGGCCCTCCCCGCGGAGGAGTTTCCCCGCATCTCCGGGTTGGCCCGCGAGCTCGGAGAGGTGGACCGCGACGCCGAGTTCGAGTTCGGCCTCGACCTGATCCTCCACGGCCTCAGGGAGAGGCTCTGAACCCGTTCGTCGAGCATAGTGAAGCCTCGCTCGCCGCGAAGCTCCGCGACCCATCGGCCGGGTGAACGTGGCCGGCAGCGGTTCGGTGAGGCGTCTCGCGGACCGCCACCCCCTGATCTTCGCCCTGGCAGTCACGCTGGTCCTGTTCGGGCTTACGGCCGCCAGCAGGCTCACGTTTCCCAGGGCGCCGGTCGGAAATATAGAGAGGTTGCCGAAGAGGGCCTTCGAACCGCCCTCTGGTCTTGGCTTGATCTACTCCGATATAAAGAGCCCGGATACCCTGTTCTGGGCGCTGGCGATACTGCTAGCCCTCGGTCTGCTCGCCTGGTTGGGCTGGTGGCGCGAGGCGGGCTTTAATCGGCCTTCGAGCTGGAGGAACCTGCGCCTCCTCTGGTTCCCGCTCCTCGTCAGCGCACTGACCCTGTCTGGCGGCGTCTTTGTCTCAGGGGCGGCCTCCCTGGTCTCGGCCTTTCTCGTAGCCCTCGTCGCGACCGTCGGCCAGGAGATCATATTCCGGGGCGTCCTGTGGCGGGCGCTGGCGCCCACGGGCCCGATAAGCGCCATGATCCTGACCTCCCTGCTCTTCGGCGTCCTGGTCCTCGTCAGGGCCGCGACGGACGGCCCCTGGCCCGAGGCCGTGCGCCTGACGACGATGGCCGTCTGCGGCGGCTTCACCTACGGGGCGCTCCGGTGGCGGACCACCTCGATCTGGCCGGTCATCCTTATCCACACAGCTTTCGCCCTCGCCACGGACATCGCGACGCTCGGAACCATCACCTACCCCCTGGTGAGCTTCCTCAGCACTTTGGGCTTCGTCGCCTACGGCCTGTACCTCCTCCGCAACCGTCGCGCGCGCGCAGACGGAGGCCTGGTAAGACCGGAACCCTCCCGCGTACGGTAAGGTCCCCGGATACCCCGTCTCGACCCACCCGTAGCGCGTCGGATTATATTTGACCAATCGTTCCAATATCTGTATGCTGTCCTTTAGTGTGCATCGGGAGGAGGCGTTAGCTTTGGGGTTGGTGGTGCGAGGGAGGTTTGATCATCGGGCCGGCGCTTGGCGGTTGGGCCGTGTCTAAGTCTCTCTGGCGGTCGCCGGCGCTGCTCATCGCGTGCGGGTGTCTCATAGCGATGATCACCTACGGCGTGAGGACGAGCTTCGGCCTCTTCACGGAGCCGCTCTCCGAGGGGCGAGGCTGGGGCCGGGAGGTCTTCGCGCTGTCGATAGCGATCCAGAACCTTCTCTGGGGGCTTGCGCAGCCGGCTGCCGGGGCGTTCGCTGACCGGTACGGGTCGGCCCGGGTGCTCGCGGCGGGCGGGGTAGTCTACGCGCTGGGCGTCGGGCTGATGGCGGTGAGCGGGACACCGCTCACGATGCAGCTTACCGGCGGTGTGCTGGTCGGCCTGGGTCTCGCGGGGGGCTCGTTCACCGTCGTGATCGCGGCCCTTGGGAGGCTCGTCTCGGAGGACCGGCGCTCGTGGGCTATGGGGCTCGCCACCGCGGCCGGCTCGTTCGGCCAGTTCTTGTTCGCGCCTCTGGGCCAGGCGTTTATCTCCTCCTACGGCTGGCAGAGCGCGCTGGTGTTCCTCTCTGCCTGCACCATCCTGGTGCCGGTGCTCGCCGCGGCGCTCAGGGGCGACACCGGCAGCGGCGGGGTCGCCGACGAGCCGGCACTCCCGATGCGCGAGGCGATCCGGACTGCCTTCGGCCACGGCAGCTACCTGCTCCTCGTCGCCGGCTTCTTCGTCTGCGGCTTCCACGTCGCCTTCATCACCACCCACCTGCCCGCCCACCTCTCGGATGCCGCGGCCCAGTCGCACGCGCACGGGGCGCATGCCGCCAGCGCGGCCCAGCTAGGGGCTTGGGCGCTGGCGATCATCGGGTTGGCGAACATAGTGGGCTCCTACACCGCCGGCATCCTCGGCGGAAAGACGAGCAAGCGCAAGCTGCTCTCCGGGATCTACCTCGCCCGCGCGGCCGTCATCGCGCTCTTCGTCACGCTGCCGCCGGCCCCGGTCGTGGTAGTGGCCTTCGCGGCCCTGATGGGGGTCCTCTGGCTCTCGACCGTCCCGCTCACCTCGGGGCTCGTCGCCGTCATGTTCGGCACCCGCCACCTCGGCGCCCTCTTCGGCTTCGTCTTCTTGAGCCACCAGGTTGGCGCGTTCTTGGGCGTCTGGCTCGGCGGGGTGGCCTACGAGGCGACCGGCTCCTACGCCCCGGTGTGGTGGGCCGGTGTCGGCCTCGCCCTCATCGCCGCCGCCCTGCACTGGCCCATAGTCGAGCGCCGCGCCCCGCTCCCCACGGTGCCAGAACCCGCAGGGTAGGCGCATGCCGCGCACCAGAGAGTTCGAGCCCGAAACCGCGCTGCAAGACGCCATGGAGCTATTCTGGCTCAAAGGCTACGAGGCTACCTCGATGCGGGATCTCCTCGAAGGCATGGGCATCGGCCGCGGCAGCTTCTACGGCACCTTCGGCGACAAGCGCTCGCTCTTCCTCGCCGCCCTCGACCGGTTCGAGAGGACCAGGACCGCCTGGATACCAGAGGTCCTCCAAGAGGGCGACTCGCCCGTTGAGGCCATCCGGTACGTCTTTGAAAGGAGCGTGAAAGGACTCGTCAGCTTCGAGCCGCGTCGGGGCTGCCTGCTCGCCAACACCGCCGTCGAGCTCGGCCCGCACGACCCGGAGGTTGCGAAAAGGATCTCGGGCTACGTCCGGCGCACCGAAGACGCCTTCGAAGACGCCCTCGTGCGCGCCCGCGCCGCCGGCGAGATTTCGGAAGAGCAAGACCCGAAGGCCCTGGCCCGCTTCCTCGTCACAAACCTGCACGGCCTACGCGTCATGGCGCGAGCCGG
>JADDPU010000414.1 GCA_016781725.1 Rubrobacter sp.
CTTTAGCCATTTGGTGAACGGAGGAACAACCTTGAGAGATTAGACCAGGAGATAAAGCGCCGCAGTCGGGTGGTGAGGATCTTCTCGAACAGGGAGTCGTCTCTGAGATTGGTGAGTGCCCTTGCCGTCGAGCAGTCGGAGGAGTGGGTTAACGGGCAGGCGCTACTTGGACATGCGCGAGATCGAAGAACAGCGCCGCCTCGAAGAGCGGGGAGCGGAGGGGGTGCCGGTTGAGGGAGTTGCTGCGCTCTGGCTTTCTACGCTTCGCCCTCTTCGCCAAAGTTACGTCTCGCCTCACGCATAACTTCGCGGGCGCCTTCGAGCGGCGCACCATTATTATCCGCGAGCTGCGGTAGCATCCGGGCGAGAAGAAGCATAGAAAGCGGAGAGGACTCGCCGCCGTTGCCGCGGACCAGGAGCGGGCGCGGGGCGTGCTGCGCTAGCCGCTCGCCGACCTCGACACGACGACGGGCCAGCTCGTACTGGACCATCGCCCGGTTATCCCGGTGGGACTGTCCCAGGCGGCGCAGCGCGGTCGCCTCGTTCTCGGCCTCGGTGAGCGTAGCCCGCCCGCGGGTCTCTATCTCAAGTCGCACCCGCTGGGCTTCGGTCTCTTTCTCCTCCAGCATCCGAGCTACGTCTTGGCGAGCCTTGTTGCGCGCTTCCCTGACTTCTATCAGGCGGGCGTCGCGCTCTTTCTTCGAGCGTTCGATCTCCATCAAGAGCCGGTCTATGCGGCGTTTGCGGGTTAGCTCCCACTCGCGTTCGTAGGCGGCGAGCTCCTTCGCCACGCGCTCGCGCGTAGCGAGGTGTTGCTGATACTGATCCGGGAGCTGTACGTCCGGAATGTTCGCGCCGAGGATGCGGACGCCGTAGCGTTCGAGCTGGCGATTGAGGTAGTCTTGCATGTCCCCCACGTCGCCGCCGCGCAGGTCGTAGGCCCGCTCGGTGCGGACCTGGCGGCTCCTTTGCCGGATCGCATCCTGCACCGCGCTTGAGAGGACAAGGTCGAAGTTTGAGGCCCCGATGGTGCGGACAAAGTCTATGGGTTCCTGGATGCGGAATTTGAGAAAGAACTCGATGGCCTTGAGCGGCACGTTCTCCTGTGTTGGGCAGACGGCTACGGGGGCCAGGTAGGGGATCTCGGTCGCTGTATCCACCACGTACTCGACCTTTTGCCATGGCCACCAGAGGTAGTGGCGGCCCGGTGAGAGCGTGCCGGTGATCTTGCCGTAGCTCGAAAGGACGCCGGTCGTGCCCTGTTCAATCTCCACGATGGCGCTTCGCCAGAGCCAGAGAGCGGCCAGAGCTACGAAGAAGACCGCCGCCAGTATGGCGAGCGCCGTGAGCAAGCCGCTCCCGATAAAGATCGCCACGCCCAGAGCATAGACTGCCAGGCCGAGCAGGAACAGCCAGCCGTAGCGCCGCCGGTCCTTCGGGATGACTACGGGCACGATCTGGCCCTCGTCCCCTCCGCGCAGGTAGCGTCGGACCCCGGACCAGCCGGTTACGACCTCTTTTATCTTGGAGAACTCCGGTACGCTCGGCGCGGTCATTCCGTCTCCTCCCCGGGTTCTGCCTTAGCTTCGCCATCCGCCGCCTCGCCGTTGGCGCTCTGGAGGCGCTCCACGCGCTCCTTCACCGCTTCGTCGGTGACGGACTGCCGGATCTCCTCCAACCGCTCGGCGTTTTCCTCCTCCGCGGCCTCTGGTGCCTGGGGCTCCTCTTCTGTTACGCCCTGTTCGGCGGAGACTACATCCTCGATCTCCTGTTCCCGCTCCCGAATGCGTTCCTGAATCTCCGCCATCCGTTCCCGGATTTTCTGCATGTCCTCCGACGTAAAGAGCGGCTCGCCGCCCGTACCGATCATCTGCCGGGCGATGGTGAGAAAGTCTATGGTCTGGCCTCCGTTCTCCCCGAGCTCAACCACCTGTGGCAGCCGCTCTGCGACCGACTCCAGCCTGTCCAGAACGTTCTGCTGGAAGCGGTACTCCAAAATCTCCGGGGCCGCCGCGCCGCTGACCGCCCGAATGTCGAGCGCCTGGGCCTCCAGCAGCGCCGCGTTGGCGTTGGCCGTGCTCTCCGCCTCCACCATCCTCTGGCGGGCGCGGGCGTTGGCCCGGTTCGTCTCGCGCTCGCGGGCCGTGTCGATCTGGGCCTGGTAGCTCGCTACTTCGGCCTGTATCGCCGAGAGCGTCTCGCGCAGCGACGCCAACTCCTTGTTCAGTTCGCCCTCGTCCTGCTCCTTGCGGAGGCTCAGCTCGTACTCGTAGGTGTAGGCCTCCTTCGCCACGCGTACCATCTCAGGGGCCGCAAGGTCCATCCGGTACTCCCGGCTGGAGGGCTCGGCATGCGTGATGTTGGCGTTGGTGAAGCGGACGGCGGGAAGAAATTGCTGGTTCAGTGATTCGAGGAACTTCTGGGTATTCTCACCGACCAGGTCGTAGATATCCTCGGCGTTCTGCTCGTAGATCAGGGCGCGCGTCATCTCGCTAATCGCGTTCTGCAACTTGTCCGCAAAGCCCTTGACCCCGCCCACGGTGAAGATGAACTCCGCCGGGTCCTCGATGCGGAACTGCAAGAAGAGGTCTACCGAAGCGTTGACGCGGCCTGCCGTTGGGGCCTCCCGGATGGGGGCGTTATATGGGTACTCTCTGGCCGTGTTGACGATGTAGCTGACCTGCTTCCAGGGGTTAAAGAGCAGCGTCCGTCCAGCGTCCACAACCTCCTCCAGCCTGCCGAAGCGCGTGATGACCGCCCGGCATCCGTCGGGTACCATCACCACGCTCTGCCGCCACCAGACGAAGACCGCTAATGCTACTAGCAGCAGCCAGAAGTGTGGTCCGAACACCGCGAGCGCGAGACCGCCCACCTGCGGCAACGACCCCAATACGATGGCTGCCGAGATACCTAAGAAGACGAAGATCAAGAGCAACCCGATCGGCAACAGACGCCAAAATAAAGACTGCCGGTTTGGAATCACAACCGGCGAGACAGCATTGACGAATTGTCCCGACGCCTCGCGCTCGGGAAAACTGCGGTTGATGATCTCCGCCGCGTCAGTGAGTGCTGCGGTCTGCTGCTCAATTCTGGTCCCAGCGGTCCCGCCGCCGCGTTCCTTCGCCGAGAGAAAGTCCTCCGGATCGGCCTGGAACTCCTCGAATTGCTCGCCCTCGGTAAACTCCTCGACCGCTTCTCTTGCCCGCTGCCTTACCCTGGACATCTAGTACCCCCGCGACTCTATTACGGCCTCGCCAGCACACTCCCCCGATGCTGTGATCCTATCATGCCATGTCGCCCTTATATGATTTATAAGCTCGCCCTACAGCATCACTTACGATCTTTGGCGCCGGCCTGAGGGGGTCCTTCTCCCGACGCTTCAAGGAGGCGCCACCACAGGCTCCGCAACCCGGTTTCGCCCGGTCATCCAGCTCCCTTCCGAACTCTATCGCAAGGAGGTAGCGCGGGAACGACATAAGTGATGCTGTAGAGGGGTGTTCTCCGAAGTCCATTTGCAAGACCTTGAATAGGAAGGCCCCTGGGGTCTTCCCAGAACGTCCTTACGACGTCCCGGAGACT
>JADDPU010000526.1 GCA_016781725.1 Rubrobacter sp.
ATCTCCGCGGGTTTTCTCGTATGCCGGGCACTCCTCCGCTCCAGAGAGATCGCCACAGGGGTTGAACACGAAGTTCGGACCGGGTGGTACCGGTACCGGAATGTCCTGCTTGGCCCGCACGATCTCGCGCATTCTCGCGGCGTCTCCGTCGGCAAGGGCTCTTTCCTCCGGCAGCATAGGGATCTTCGCCTCGAACCGGATCACACCCTCACGCCGTTCCAGCTCCTCTGCCTGCTGTGCGTCGACGTACATCTGACATTGCTGGCAGGCGAGGCGGTGCGGGCAAGCCTCCCAACCCGGGTTGCCACAGAAGTGTGGGCGTTGATCCGGGCCGTACCCCAGGTAGAAGAAGACGGCAGGCTTGCCCCTGGCTGCGGCCTGGGGATCGAGTAGCCCCTCCACAACCCGCAGCAGGTCGTCGGCCTTGCGCATCGCTCGCGCGTGCTGGAAGGGATCGACACGGGCGTAGTGCCTGACGGTATCTGAGTTGGTGTGCCCCAGGAAGGTCGAGATATCGTCGAGCGAGACGCCGGCTTTGCGCAGCAAGGTGGCGGTCGTGCTGCGCCCGCGATGAGCGGTGATGGCGCCGCGGGCATCGGACTCAGGAACCTGCGCTTTCCGACACAGCAGGGGGATCAGCCTGGTGTTCATCCACGCCTCACCCATCCTCCGGCCTCGGTAACAGAACAGTAGGTCCACCGCGATCTTGTCCTTGCGGTCATCGAGAGGTGGTTGCCCGGACGGACGCTGCCTTTCCCACTTCTCGACCGCATCCGCGGTGTACGACGGAATCGGCACCCAGAACGGGCCGCGGTACTTGCCCGAGGGGACTTGCAAGTACGTGAACTCGCCGTCCTGCTCAACCGCTACCCCCGATTCGTCGAGCATCCCCGGATCCCAGTCCCTGCGGATGCAGCCCACCCGCAGCCTCGCTATCTCATTTGGCCTCCGGGCCGCCGTCACCCAAAGTAGCGCTACAGCCGAGACAAAGCTCAGCGGGTAGACGCCGCGCTCCGCGAGATCCACTTCGGTGAGCGTGGCTGCGGCGCGCATCAGCTTCCACCACACGGCCTGGTCGATGTCGCGCGGGTTCGGCTGTATCAACCGCTGTATGTGCTTGGGAGTCTGGAAGGCCTGCCCGGGCTTGAACCGCACCGGGATCCGACGCGCCTCCCCGCCCGCGACCGCGTGTGCCTTGTCCTGCCAGTCGGCGAAGACCCTCCTCATCGTCTGCAGCTTGTGGTCGATGGTGCTCGGTACCACGGGGCGACCCAGGAGTCCGCGCGTCTCCAGACGCCGTCGCATCACTTCCGGGACGTCATCACCCGCCCGCATCGAGCATGCGTAGGTAACGAACGCGCCCGCCAGTCCCTCGTCCCACTGCTGTGGGGACACGATGTCGGGGCGCGTCCTGGCGAGCCAGCGCCCGACCGCGAGCAGGTGTCGGTAGTGGTCCGCACGACCAAGGTCGGCAATGCCGGTAGCCTGCTCCCGCCAAGCAAGGCACCATGCCACCCACTCCGGGGCCACACCCGCCGTGTCGGGTTGGATATCCCCCTCACTGCGTTCGTACCGGAACTGCTGGTATTCGGGCGCTGCGATGATGTCCAACTTCCAGAGCGCCCGGGCGACCTTGTGCACCTGCGAGCGCACCTCCGCCTGCGTCCGCCACGACTGCCATTCGTCCAGCAGGCGACGAAGATCATCCACGGCGATGTGCTCGAGACGCGGGTCGCGGTTCAGCAAGAACAGGAGGCTGAGGGTGCTACGCAGGTGAGTAGATGCTCCCGATCCGACGCTGTAGCCATCCTGTGCCAGCACGTCCATCACCCGTTGCACCTGACCCCGCACCTCCTCCTTGCCGAAGATGGCGTACGCCGTGGGGGTAGCCTCGCCCGTGATGCCGACCGATCTGAGGTCTGACATCCCGCCGAAGAGATAGGCACAGGTCCTCACAGTAGCCCGCGCGCCGTCGTTGTCGCCGGTCTGGCCCGGGGCAAACGTTTGGGGGTTGCACCCGATCAACTTTAGCCACTGCTCGGGCGACCACTCCCAGAAAGTGGTGTCTAGCCGCAGCATCTCGCGGTACATCACTCGTTGGACGCGCCTAACGGCGTGGTGCCGGTCAGTACTGTGGAGACCAGAGATGTTCGCTATCGGACGGGCCAGACGCTCCAGGATGCGACCCGCTTGCCGCGCCTCCGGGGTTTGCCATTGCTCGAACCGGAGGTCGACTGTCAGGGCCAGCGCAGTGCGTTCGCCAGCTGTTAGGGGCGATCGATCGTACCCCTCGGGCGCGAACGGCATCCGCCAGGTCGGCTCCGCACGTGGTACGACCCTGATCGGGCTGCTACTGGTCAACGGTCGCCTCCGCGATCACGCGCTCGAGGCGTTGGTCGTAGGCAGCGAGGGCTTTGCCGATGCGCCGGGCCAGTTGCTCTGGCGCGAGGTGAACGTAGATCTCGGTCGACTGGACGCTGGCGTGGCCCGCGTATACCGCGATGTCCTGCAGTTCCACGCCGCAGCGTTTGAGCACGGTGCACCGCAGGTGACGCAGCGTGTGGGGTGTGAGTTGCGGGATATCTACCGCTCGGCGAATCCGATCGATCACGTCGTTGAAGGCACCAATGCACAGCGGCGATCCGGGATTGCGGTTGGACTCCGACACGAACAGCGGCCCTTCCGCCTCGCCGCCGAACGCCGCCAGCAGGTGCGCCCGGTCGTGCCGCATGTAGCGTGCGAGCAGGGTGCCGGTCGCGGCCGAGAACGTCACCGTCCGCCGGATGCCGGTCTTGGAGAGCTCCGGCCGCACCTTTACCAGACCCGTACCCAAGTCGATATCCTCTACCCGCAGACCGAGCAACTCCTGGCGCCGCAGTGCCCCCTCGTACGCCAGCAACACCATCACCTGGTTGCGCAGGCTCTCGCGTCCCACTACGTGAGTGACGATCCGCTCCCAGATGTCATCGCTTGGTATCCAGATCACCTGCTGACGATGGGGAAATGCTCCGCGCCTCGGCCTGCTGTCCCCATACCCAGGGCTGCCGCGGGGAACGGGGTTTTGTGGATCGGTGCGGAAGCCGCGCAGGATGCAGAAGTCGAAGAAGAGGCGGGCAGTGACTATCCTTTGCTGGATGGTGGCCGTCGAGAGCTTGGTCGCGGCGATGTGCGTGACGTTCTCCCTGCGACCTCTCGTTCGGGGAGCGCGCATGCACAGCCCGTCGATGTAGCGCTCGATGTCCTCCAGGCTTGCTTCAAGGACCGAGCTCGTGTCCGGGCCCGAGAACCACCCGAACAGGTCATCGAGGTTGCGGGCGTAGGCGTCGACCGTCTTCGAGCTCTTCTGCCGCCGCGCCTGGGACTCGACGAAGGCGCGCGCCGCCGGGTTCTGCTCCACCTTCGGGTAGTACTGCCACTTGATCTCCTGCATGACCTCGCCTCCTGAAAGCTGCCGTCGCGGTGCCCGCGAAGGGCGTCGCAACGGGTGTATCTGATTCGACCACATGAACGAGAGGTTGGCACGGTGACCCGACACACGGATGTGACCCATCCATCTTATCCGAGCTAACAGG
>JADDPU010000047.1 GCA_016781725.1 Rubrobacter sp.
AGACGCGGTCCATCTCTTCTTCGGAGAGCTCGAAGTCGAAGACGTCGAGGTTGGCCCTGAGGTGGTCCTCGCCGGTCGCCTTGGGGATGGCGCAGACCTTCTCCTGCTGGACGAGCCAGCGCAGGGCCACCTGGGCCGCCGTCTTGCCGTGGGCCTCCCCTATCTCCCGGAGCGTCGCGTCTTCCTCGACGCCCCCGCGCGAGAGCGGCTTGTAGGCGGTAAGTAGGTAGTCCATCTCCCTCGCCTGCTCGAGGAGCGTGCCCTGGTCTTTGTACGGGTGGTACTCGACCTGGTTGCAGAAGATCTCGGCGTGCCTGGAGGCTTCTTCGACGAGGGAGGGGGAGAAGTTGCTCACCCCTACGTGGAGGACGCCGCCCTCCTCTTGCAGCCCGCGCATGGCCCCGAGCGTCTCCTCGAGGGGCACGCGCCCGCCAGGGGGCCAGTGCATCAGGAGCAGGTCGACGTAATCCGTGCCTAGCTTCTTCAGGCTCTCGCGGGTCTTCTGGAGCACCCGCTCGCGCGCGAAGTCGTCGGGCCAGACCTTGGTGGTCAGGAAGACCTCCCCCCGGTCCACCCCCGAGGCTTCGATGCCCCGCCCGACCTCGGCCTCGTTGGCGTACATCTGGGCTGTGTCCACGTGCCTGTAGCCCATAGAGAGGGCGCGCTCCACGGCCCGAGCGCACGCCTCTCCCCTGAGCCGGTAGGTGCCGAGCCCCAAGGAGGGGACCCTCTCGCCCCTTATGGTTTTGTACTCCACCACGGCCTCCTCTCGCCGCCGAAACCCGCTCTCACCGTAACACGCCGCGTCCGGGACGCCGTCCCGGGCGCCTCCTAGCGCTCCCCCGGGCGGAAGGCCGCTTCGGGGCGGCCTTCGAGCGCGGCGACGGCAGGGAGGAACCAGTCGGGACGGGGTTGTACCTCTCCCGTATCCGGGTCGAAGAAGACGTGGGCCGCGGAGCTTTCGGCGGCGAGGGTGCCCGTCTCGAAAGACTCGCCGGTGCGCAACTCGAAGTCCATCGCGTAGGAGCGGTTGCCGACGGTGCTTATGCGGGCGGCGCCGTAGAGGGGATACGAGAGGAAGACCAAAGACTTGAAGCGGATGGTCGTCTCGGCTATCACGTAGCGGGCGCCCCGGATGTCCCCGGCCTCGGTCTCCTCGGCGCCGGCGAGGTCAGCCAGGGCGCGCCAGTAAGCCAGCCGGACCTCCTCGAAAAACTCGAGGTAGACTGCGTTGTTCACGTGGCCGTAGGGGTCCAGGTCCCCGTAGCGGACGCCGAGGCGCGCGACGACTGGCGGGTTCTCCAAGGAGGCCTTCCCTTCGGGTCGGTTTAACGGGGGATTGTACACATTATCTTTACGTCCCATCTGATTTAATGGGGTGATGGAGTACGAGGAGTATCTGGAGCAGGGGGAGACCCTCGCGAGCGAGGGCCTGATCGAGGAGGCCCTCTCCCGCTTCGAGCAGGCGCTCGAGGCGGCGCCCGAGAACCCGGAGGTCATAGAGGCCGTGGGCCGGGCGCTCCTGAACCTGGACCGCCTCGAGGAGGCCGAGGCGAGCTTCCTCGACGCCCTCGAGCTCGACCCCGAGTGGGTGGCCCCGAGGATGGGGCTCGCGATGGTGGCGCTCAGGCGCGACGAGCCGTTCAAGATCGTCCACCACCTCGAGCGCGCCATAGAGGCCGATCCCGGCCACCCCGACGCCTACGTGGAGCTCGGCCGCTACTACGGCTTTATGGGGGAACCGGCGCTCGCGAAGGCTACCTTCGAGCGGTGGACCAAGCGTCTACCGGAAGACGCCGACATGCTCATAAACGCGGGGCTTACCCTCTTCGACGCCGCCGACTACGCCGAGTCTCTAGAGTTCTTCGAGAAGGCGATAGAGGTGGCCTCGGACGAGGGCCAGAGAAGCGGCGCCCAGACCTTCAGGGCCAACGCGCTCGACATGCTCGGCCGCTACGCCGAGGCGGTCGCCGCCTACCAACGCGTGATAGCGGAGACGCCGGACTGGTGGGAGGCACACGCGAACCTCGGGATCTGCCACGCCCGCAACGGCCACCCCGAGAGGGCCGAGGCAGCCTTCCGCCGGGGCCTCACGGACTGCCCGGGCTCGCCGGAGATCCGGGACGAGCTCGCCGCCCACCTCCTCGCCCAGCGGCGCAACCTCCCAGAGGCGCTCACGCTCTCCGAGGAGGCGGTGGCGCTGGGGCGCGACGAGATCCGTCACCTCATCACCCTGGGCGAGGCCCGCCTCGCCCTCGAGGACGAGGCCGGGGCCGCCGAAGCCTACGAGGCCGTGCTCGCCCTCGACCCGGAGAACCCGGAGGCGCACCTGGAGCTGGGTATCCTGCACGAGCACGGCGGAGAACCGGAGAGGGCCGAGGAGCACTTCGTCGAGTCTTTAAAGTCCGACCCTGCGAACCCCCGCGCCCTGTACTCCTACGCGAGCCTGTACTACACGGCCGACGACTTGGAGGCGGCCGAGGAGATACTGGAGCGGGCCGTCGCCGCCGACGCGCGCTACTCCCCGGCCCTCTCGGCGCTCGCCAGCATCATGGCCCGCCGCGGCGAGTACGACGAGGCCCTCGACTTTATAGAGAGGGCCGTCGAGGCCGGCGAGAGCGACGCCGAGCACTTCAGGAGCGCCCTGGAGTTCGCCCCCCTGCACGCCGACCCGCGATTTCGCACCCTCCTCTCGCGCATGGCGCGTCCCGGGAGCAACGGACAAGGCTAGCCGGCTTGTCCTCGGGATTGGCCTTCGGCGTCCTGCTGCTCCTCGTCGGGTTAGCCGGCCTCTCCTTCGGCGTCTACGCCCTGCTGCGCGGCGGCCGCGGCCAGAAGGGGGGCATAGGACCGCTCTCCGAGCGCGGCGTCCACGTCGTCGCCGGCATAAGAATGCTCATCGTCGGCACTTTAAGCCTCGCCGCCGGCGCCTACCTGCTCTGGTCGGCCCTCTAGAGCGGGTGGTTCATGATTCCTAGAGGCCATAGAGAACGGGAAGGGGGAGCGTAAGTGCATCCGAGCAACGAACGAGTGGTAAGGGCGGCGGCCGAAGCGGGGCTGCGTATCGTCGTCGAGAGCTTCCCCGAAGGTACCCGCACCGCCGAAGAGGCCGCGAAGGCCATCGGCTGCCCGGTGGGTGCGATAGTAAAAAGTCTGGTGCTCGACTCGGACCGAGGACCGGTGGTGGTCCTCACCAGCGGAGAGAACCGCCTCGACTTCGGCAAGGTGGCGACGGCCCTCGGGGTCGAAGGGGTCGGAAGGGCGGACGCGGAGAGGGCCAGGGAGGCCACCGGCTACCCCATAGGCGGCACCGCTCCCTTCGGACACCCCGAGAGGCTCCCGATGCTCTTCGACCGCGACCTGCTCGCCTACCAGACCGTCTGGGCCGCTGCCGGCACCCCGAAGACGGTATTCGCTGCCAACCCCGAAGAACTGGCGAAGGCGGCCGGGGCAAAGGTGGCCGAGGTCGCGCAGGGCCGGTAGGAAGAGCGCCCACCCAGGAGCATACGTCTAAGAGGACGTCCGGTCGCGCAAGCGGCCGAAACCCACCGTCTGGCACAA
>JADDPU010000174.1 GCA_016781725.1 Rubrobacter sp.
GAAAGCGTTCCTACCCGACATAGAGCCGATACCCGGCTGATCCGACGCGTTCGCCCTACCCCCCTCACGCCCGACCGCAACGACGTCGAGGTGCTCCCCTAGCCGCCCCGAGAACCGCTTCGCGGGGAATTACGGGGAGTAAGAATTCTCGGATACAGAGAAGCTTGACACCCCGATAGACCAACTTCCGAGACCTTCCCGCACTCGGTGAAGTAGGGCGAAGTATAAGAGGCGAATACGGTGTGAGTGACGCGACCTACTCGACCTTGCGCACGTAGTGCGCCTCCTCGCCCTTCCTGCCACGGGTTGGCTCGTAGCTCACCCTCTCGCCCTCCTCAAGGCTACGAAACCCCGTGCCCTCTATGGCGGTGTAGTGCACGAAAAGATCCTCGTCCCCCTCGTCGGGCTCTATGAAGCCGTAGCCCTTCTCCTCGTTGAACCACTTCACCGTTCCTCTGGCCATGCGAGCTTCAGCGCCCCTCTCCTTCGCGCCACCCCCTCCGGAAAGGAGACGCCCGGCGTTTTCGGGGGAGTCGCGAAACGCTTCTTCCTCTTCTGGCAGCCGGGCATCGTTCGTCTTGGTGCCTACCCGCTCGGAAGGAGCGATAAACAGCAACGAAGAGTGTCCGGATGAGGTAGGTTCGGCGGATATGGGTGAGAACAGGGGGCAGACCGCGCCGGAGTACCCCGAGCAATGGAAGCGCGAGCGGCTACTTTGGTTCGTCTACGAGTGGATCCAGGAGCACCAGGACGCCTTAGACTTCGAGCCGGAGATAAGCGTAGGAGAGGTCCAAGGGTGGGGCGAGCGGCAAGAAGGGTTGACGCCTCCCAGGCGGTGAACCTGTTCGAGCAGCTCGTGGAGGAGGGCTACGTATCCGTCGGCTGGCTCGATAAGCGCAGCGACCGTTATCCGTGGTACAGGGCCGCGCCGCGATCGCTCTCGACGAAAGGGCTCATCGAAATAGGAGAGCTACCCGACCCGGACGCGCGGCTCGCCGCAGCACTCCAGGCGACCCGACGCGCCATAGAGCAAGAGCCTACTATCCCCGAAGAGGAAAAGCGCGACATGCTCGACACCCTTGAGAAGATGGCCTCCCTGGCGAACAACGTGCGCGGGGTGGCTCACGCGATCATCCAGGGGTTAGGCGGCAGCGGCCCAGTCTAACGTCCCCATTGTCGTTTTCCGGCGGAGTGCGCAAAGTTGGGGGTTCTCCGGAGTTCACGCGTGTTCAGGAGATCCGGTATTGTACGGGCGCTCGGCGTCTTCCCGGTACATCAGCCCGACCAGCTCGCCGTCCGGGGTCGTCACCACGACGGAGGCGGTGCCGCGCTCTTGCATGCGCTCGGCCATCTTCCCAGCCGGAACGTCCGGACGGACGGTGGTGGGGCCGAACCTCATGGCCTCCTCCGCGGTCGTCTCGGGGTCTGCCGCCAGCTCCTTCTCGCGCAGCAAGCCGAGCACCACCCGCTCCTCGTTCACGACCACGCACCGATCCCAACCCGTCCCCTGAATGCGATCACGCACCTCTCCTACCTTCTCCTCCGGGGCGCAGGTCGGCACGCCCCTGCGCGCCACGTCGCCGACGGTGGGGACGCTCGCCAGCTCTCCCTCCATCGGCAACCCGGCCGCGAACCAGTCGACCTTGCTTGGCGCGTAGTCGTAGACCTTCGAGAAGCCGAGTCCTTCGAGCCGCCACGCGGCCCGCGGGCTCATGTCTCAGAGGTAGTCGTGGCAGTAGGCGATCACCGGCTCGTCCCGCCTTAGCCGAGCAGTCGTCTCGCGGTTCAGCTCCTTGAGGGGGATGTTGATCGCCCCCGGCAGGTGCGACTCTGCGTACTCCTCCGAGGGCAGCACGTCCACCAGCTGCGCCCCTCCTTCTTCCAGCAGCTCGCGTACGCCGTCCCTAACGATCGTTTTGGGCATGGGCCGCTCCTTCCTTCGTCAGGGCCTCTTTCAGCATCTCGGCCGTCGGCGAACCCTTGAGGCCCTCGGGGGTGGCGTACATCCTGCAACCTAAAGCGTACTCCGCCCGTCCCGGCACGGGGAAGAGATCTCGCCCGTCCACCCGTATGGTGGGGCTACCGGGGAACCGGAGTTTCTGGGCCTCCTCGTCGGTGTTGACCGCCACCATCTCCACCCCGGCCTCGATACCCTCCTCGGCCAGCGCCTCTCGCACGGCCTCTTCGGCCGCCACGTAGGTCGGACACCCGTCGAAGTACAGTATCTCCACCTTCATCGTTCCTCGCTTTCCCTCGGCTTCACGGTTCATCCCGCTGCAGTCCGCCGAAGCGCGACGGTGTTCCAGAGCGCCGCCGCCAGCATCGCCGCGATACCCGCGTAGACGAGCGGGTAGAGGAATATGCCCACCACGAGGAGCACCGCGCCTACCCACCCCAGCACCAGCACCCCGCGCAGCCCGTGGCGCATCGCGCCCCGCCCGAGCCCCCACAGGGCCACCCCTAGCGACACGAGCACCAGGGGGAGCAGGATGAGGTCGTTCACGAGGAACCCCAAGCCGGAGGCGGACAGCGCCCCCAGCACCGCCGGAACACCGGCGCAGCACAGGGCCGCCACCGTAGCCCCCAGGGAGCCGAAGACGGAGGACTTCACCTCAGCAACCCTTCGTGACGTCGCAAGCCTCGACGTGCTCCAGGTTGTCCCCCAAGATCCCCTCCGCCAGCTTCAGGACCCCCAGCACCCTCTCGTCCGCAAGGGAGTACAGCACGTTGCAGCCTGCGCGCCTGCTGCGCACGTAGCCGCACCACGAGAGGCAGCGCAGGTGGACGGAGACGCGGGGCTGCGGGGCCCCTATGGCCTCCACCAGCTCCCCCACGCTCATCTCGCCGCCGCGGGCGAGCAGCATGAGGGCGGAGAGCCTTATGGGGTTGGCGAAGCCGTCCAGGAGCTTCGCCAGGAGCTTGACCTCCCGTACCTCACGCCCCACGGGAACCTGCGCGAGCGGCGGTGCTTCGGTCTGGGCGTCGTGCACGTCGGCCCCTTTCACCGTCCACTCGGTCTGCCGGAGATCTTCTTGACGCCCCAGACGCCCAGAGCGCCGAGCGCAACCAAGCCCAAGATCCAGACGAACAGCAGAAGGGCGGCGACCAGCAACATCACGCCCATCGCGCCTCCGCCCATCATGCCGCCGCCCATCGCCTCCATGCACCGCTCCATCATCTCCATCAGGTTCATCTCCTCCCGTCTAGCCTCCGTTGCGGCCCAACCAGTAGATCGTCTCGACGGTGCCCGCCACGCCCAGCCCGAACGCCAGGTGCGCGGCGAAGCCCCGAAGGTGCGTCGCCAGCGGGTAGTCCCTGTTCGGGGCGCTGAAGCCCAGGAGGGGCGTCATCCCCTCGTCCACCAGCAACGACATCGCAGCACCCGTGAGCAACCCGGCAGAGACCGGGCCCATGTTCGTCCACCTCCGCAGGAAGGCGTACGGCGGCCCCCAGCTCATCCCCAGGCCGTAGTGGAAGACGTACGTCGCAACCTTCTGCAGCCGCTCGTCGGAGAGCTCCAT
>JADDPU010000373.1 GCA_016781725.1 Rubrobacter sp.
GAGCCGTGGAGGTTCAATATCCACTTGGAGATACTTAGCGTGGAGCAACTCGACGAGCACGACCGCCGCCGTGAGCGCCGCCGTGGCGCCGTAGGCGATCTGCCGTATTCTGCTCCCCCCGCCGTGCGCCGCCGCAGCCATGGCGCGTATCATACCCATAAACACGCCCCCGCTATCCTATAAGATAGAAAAGGACCGGCGTTCGTCCCTACGAAGGAGACCTTTAGGCCCTTGATCGACTACCACCTGCACGTCGTCGCCCACGGCGACCGCCCGATGAGCGTGGAGAACATCCTCGAGTACTGCGAGGTAGCCCACGGACGCGGCATCCGCCAGATGGGCATCACCGAGCACGACCGCTACCTCGACGAGATAGACCTCGCCGCCTTTCAGGAGGCCCGCGAGAGGAGCCACGACGTGGGGCTGCGCCTCGGGATAGAGATAGACTTCGTCCCGGGCGCCGAGGAGCGGATGGACCGCGACGCCTCGGCCCTCCCCTACGACTACATCATCGGCAGCGTGCACCGGGTGGACGGAGAGGAGGTGGACCGGGCGGGCGACCAGAGAATCTACGAGAGGTACGAGACCTACGACCTCTACGAGGCGTACTACGCCAACGTCCGCAAGGCCGCGCTCTCCGGCCGCTTCGAGGTCTTGGGCCACCCGGACCTGATCAAGATCTTCCGCCGCTTCCCCGACCGGGATATCACCCCGATGCTCGAGGAGACCGCCGACGCCGTCGCCGAGTCGGGCGTCGTAATCGACGTGAACGCGGCGGGGCTGAGGAAACCGGTCGGCGAGATCTACCCGGCCCGCGACTTCCTCGAGATGTTCTACCGCCGCGGCGTCCCCATCATCCTCTCCTCCGACGCCCACGCCCCGGAAGAGGTAGCGATGGGCTACGAGAAGAGCCTGAAGCTCGTCCACGACGTCGGCTACCGCGAGGTCGCCACCTTTAAGGACCACGAGCGCGGGAGCCTGCCCCTTTGACCAGGGAGCTTTTCCTGCAAGACTCCTACCTCAAGGAGTTCGAGGCCGCCGTCGTCAAGCTCGAAGGCCGCGAGCTAACCCTCGACGCGACCGCCTTCTACCCGGGGGGTGGCGGACAGCCACCCGACAGGGGCGCGCTTCGCATCGGGCCCGTCCGCGCCTCGGTGGTCGACGCTCGCCGGGAGGGAGGACGGGTGGTCCACGTGCTCGACAGACCGATACCGGAGACCGTCAAGGACCTGCGCGGCGAGCTCGACTGGGAGAGACGCTTCGCCCACATGAGGCACCACACGGCGCTGCACGTGCTTTCGGGCGTGATCTGGAAGAACTTCGGCGCGAAGGTCACAGGCGGCCAGATGCGCGCGGATAGGGCCAGGATGGACTTCTCCTTCCCCGGCGAGTGGACGACGCAGGTAGTCGGCGAGATAGAGCGTTTGACGAACGAGGCGCTCGCGGAAGAGCGTCCGGTCAGGGTCTACGAGTTGGCGCGCGAGGAGGCGCTCGGGAACCCGGATCTGATCCGCACCCAGATCAACCTCGTGCCCGAGAGGGTGAAGAGGATCAGGATCGTGGAGATAGAGGGCCTGGATACCCAGGCTGACGGCGGCACCCACGTAGCGAACACGAGAGAGGTCGGAGCACTGGAGATCACGGGTCACAAGAGCAAGGGCCGCCAGAACAAGCGCATAGAGTTCGTGCTCGCGTGAAGGCCCTGAAGGTAGCCGTCTTCGTCCTGCTCCTCGCCGGATGCAGCGGCACGGGGCAAGGTGGGGAACAAGAGGCATCCCAGGCCGGCGCGCAGGCTTCCGAGAGCGCGGCGGCCACCACCGAGTCCGAGCTTCGCACCCTGAGCATCCGAGCCTCCGGCGGCGAAGTGGTCGAGGTGCGCGTCGAGATCGCCGACGAGCCCGACGAGCAGGCGAAGGGCCTTATGGATCGCACGGCGCTGGGCGAGGAACGGGGCATGCTCTTCGTCTTCCCTTCAGCAGAGATACGCTCGTTCTGGATGAAGAACACCCTGATACCACTCTCCATCGCCTACATCAGCGCCAAGGGGCGCATCGTCGATATCCAGGACATGAAGGCCCTCGACGACGACCCGCCCCACTACGTCTCCGCGGAGCCCGCGCAGTACGCCCTCGAGGTCAACGAGGGCTTCTTCGACGAGCGGGGCGTCGAGGTGGGAGACAGGGTTAGCCTGCCCCTCTAGCTCCGCGTTACCCTACCGTGAAGCTCCACAGCGCAGAGATCAAGCGGGCGAGCCATCGCGCAGGAGTTGGGCTACCCTGAAGGGGTCAGACGCGACCACGGAGGCGGCGTAGAGCTCCATGGCACCGATGTCCGAGGTGCGGTTCGCCGGGTCGCCCCGGTCCACGAGGTGGACTACCGTCGGGAAGTCTGACCAGTCTTCCTCAGTAGGACCGAGTGGGGGCATGTAGAAGGCTACGTTGAAGGCGCGTGCGCCGAGGACGCTCACGTAACCCTGTAGCAGCGCCCCGACGGCCCGGTGCAGGGCTTCGTCCTCGGGGCCCCGACCGACCACTACCAGCTCCTTCTCCTTGACCGGTGTCAGGCTCGCGAAGGCCCGCACGCCCTGGAGGGGGATGCCGAGGCCGAGGGCGTCGTGTACCCGGTGGAGGTCTGTGAAGTAATCGGAGCGGTGCTCTGCCTTGTACGCGGCGGCGGCGCGGCGGAGGCGCTCGACCTTCGGGTAGTGGGTTTTGCGGGTGGCGGTGACCTGGGCGTGGCCGTGGATGATGGAGCCCCCTGCCCGCCAGAGGCAGTTCCACATGAGGAACGGGTAGCGGGCTTCAGGGTCGGCCTCGAGCGCCCTGCGGCCCCACTCGAGCCCGACGTAGAGGTAGTCTGAGACCTTCTCCGGGGTGAGGTGCAAAGGGTTGTGGTCGTCGAAGACGATCACGCCGTGAAAGCCGTCGTACTTGGCGATGTTCGAGGCGGTAGTGGCGTGTTCGCCGTCTACCCTCCCGAAGACGTCGGCGGGCGTGCCCTCCTTGGGTCGGCAGAAGGGGTCGCCCTCGGTGGCGGCTATCTCGCGGTCGAGGTCGACGCTCACGCCGGTGTCGAGGGGCCTCGAGGCGCGCAGCTCGTTGAAGAGCGTGCCTTCGAGGGTTACGCGGTTCGTGACCTTCACTATGCGCTGGGAGGTTACGGCCTCGACGGAGCCGAAGGAGCCCTCGATCCAGGGCAGCATCGCCTGTGGCGGGTCGAGGCGGCCGGTAGTGGCGGAGACGTCGAGGATGCGCCGGGCGAGCGAGCGGTCCCCAGGGGGGAGGCCCTCGATCAGGGCCGGCAGGTCCGTTATCCTGCGCCAGCTCGGCGCCTCCTGGGGCTGGCTCACGCGGGCCGCCCGGCGGTCGTCAATTGTCGGTAGAAGGCTTCGCGGTCGATCATGCGCTCGACGTGGCCCTCTACGCGCAGCTTGAGCGCGGAGATCTCGTGCGCGAAGCGCACGCACTCCTTCCAGTCCTTGCCGTCCAGGTGGGCGACGAGCAGCGCGGACCAGAAGGCGTCCCTGGCGCCTGTGACGCTCTCCACGTGGACCTTCGGGAGCGGGCCGATCCGCTCTACCTTCCCGCCCTCCGAGACCGTGACGTTGCCGCCGCTCCTCGTGATGACGACGACCCCGGCCCCAAGGTCGTGGAAGGCGTCGAGGCAGGCCGCTTCGAGGGCGTCGTCGTCCATGTTCGGGTCGAAGAGGCGCCTGGCGTCCTCTAAGGACGGCTTGACGACGGTAACGTAGGGCAAGACCTCGGCGAGCACCTCCCAGGCCTCCTCCCTGTCGGGCCACACGCGGGGGTCGTAGTTCGGGTCGAGGGAGACCACCTTGCCGAGCCTGTGCCCGAGCCGCATGGCCTTCCTTACGGCGAGCCGCTGCGGGTCACGCGAGAGGGCGAAAGCCGAGGTGTGCACGGCCCTGGCGCGCTCGACCAGCTCGTCAGGGACCTCCCGGATGGATAGCAAAGCGTCAGCCCCGCGGTTGACCTGGAAATCAGGGACGCCGACGGTCCGGGTGACGAAAGAGCTGGTGGTCGCGGCCTCGGGGACCCGGTGCAACCCCTCGGTCGAGACGCCGTGACGGCCCAGTTGCTCCTCCAGAAACTCGCCGAAGTAGTCGGTGCCCACCTTCGTGACCACGGCGGATCGGCCCCCGAGCTTGGCGACGTAGACTGCGACGTTCGCCGGCTGTCCGCCGAGGTACCGGGAGAACCGGCCGGCCGTCCTGAGCGAGATCGCGAACTCGTGGGAGATAAAGTCGACCACGGTCTCCCCGACGGCGAGCACGTCGAGCCCGAAGTACAGCTCGTCGAGCGCCTCCAACGAGACCCCCTCATCGGAGCTGGGGTCCGTGAAGTACCGGGGGGTCTTCAGGCGCGGGGAAGGGGTCGGGAAGCCGTTCTCGGAGGGTTCTTTGGTCCGGTTACGGCCGGCTATGGCGTCCAGGTACCCTTCGGCGGTGCGCTCCCAGGTGTACTTCGCGAGGACCCGCCCGTAGCCGGCCTCCGCGTAGCGGCGCCAGCGCTCCGGGTTTGCGGCCAAAGAGAAGAGGCCGGCGGCGACCTCCTCAGGATCGCCCGGGTCCACCAGGATGCCGTACTCCTCCTCGCCCTCGCGCAGGGACTCGCTCGGGCCGCCGTTCTTGGTGACGACGGCGGGCAGACCTGCGGCCATCGCCTCCAACGGGGCGAGGCCGAAGGGTTCGTAGTTGGCGGTCAGGGCGAAGACCGAGCGGTGCGCGGCCAGGTACCGGTAGGCGGCGGCGAGGCGGCGCTGGCCGCGCAGGGAGAACATGGAGACCATGCCGCGCATCCTGGCGCGTTCGATAGTCTCCATGATCCCGTCGAGTACCACCCGCTCCTCCTCGTCGGCGTTGCGGTAGTCCTCCAGCGGGTTCTCCAGGTTGCCAGTGAAAATCACCAGGTTCGCGCTCGCGCGCAGCGTCGGGCTGCTGGCGAAAGCCTCGACCAGCGCCTGGTGGTTCTTTTTCGGGTCGAGCCGGCTGGAGGCGACCACGCAAGGCAAATCCAGCCGCCCCGGGTCGAGGTCGCGCTCTAGGCAAGCCCTGACGCGCTCGTGGGTGGCCTCCTCGTCCTCGGCCAGGGAGGCCTTGTCGAAGATGTGCATGGCAACACCCGGGGGTACGGCGACGAAGCGGGAGTCGTCGGTGGGATCCACGGCCCCGCGGTAGGCGTTGTGGGTGTACTGGTTGAAGCGCTCCTGGCCCGTGCTGGTGACGTTGGCGGCAGAGCGGTTCATCGCCAGCCTCTCGGCGACGATGCGCCTCGAGAAGTAGTAGCGCCGGTCTATCTCGGCGACGTTGCGGCGCCTGACGCCCATCTTGTCCATCTTCTGCGCGCCCAAGGAGTGGGCAGTGAAGCTGAAAGGGATGCCGGTGCGCTCCTCGATCAGGACCGCGCACAGACCCCCGTCGCCGTAGTGGGCGGTGACGGCGTCAGGCAGCGAGCCCTCGCGCTCGTAGCGCTCCAGCAGGCGCGGCACGAACTCGGTGCCGAGGTAGGGCCAGAGCTCCTCCTTGGGCAAAAAGGTGTCTGGGCCGCACGGGATGCGCAGGATGCGGACGTTCGGGGCGCCAGGGTAGGAGTCGGTCTCCGAGGCGAACTCGGGCCAGTCCGGGTCTATAATGCGGCGGGTGAGGATGTCCACCCGGTGGCCGAGGTTGCCCATCGCGAGCGCCAGCTCCTTGACGTAGACGAGCTGGCCGCCGAAGTCCGGGTGAGCGGTCCAGTAAGAGTCGTCCTTATCGAAGTTGCCCTGCGGGTTGATGAAGGCTAGGTGCACGATCCTGTTCCTCCTTCTTTAGCGGCGTCGTGGGGACTACGAACTCATCTGGTCTTCCACTCCTGCAGGCGCGGCAGCGGGTCGGGTCGTCTGACGAACTCGGGGATAGGAAAAGAGGGATCTCCGCCCTTGCGTCCGGCGGAGATTTCCTCTGCCAGCCGGAGGTAGCCCTCGGCGGTGCGGCGCCAGCTGTAGACCGTGCGGACGCGCTCGCGGCCTCGCTCGGCGAAGGTCCTCCAGGCGTCGCCGTCGGAGAGCGGGAGGAGGAGTTGGGAGGCGATATCCGCCGGGTCGTGGGGATCGGCCAGGAGCCCTGCGCGGCCCTCGTCGGTGATCTCGCGCGGCCCGCCGTTCTTCGTGGCGACCACGGGCAACCCTACGGCCATCGCCTCGACCACTGTCAGGCCGAAGGGCTCGTACTCGGCTGGCAAACAGAACACGCCCCCGGACTCCGCGCCCCAGCGGTAGAGCGCGGCCAGGGTGGATTGTCCCGACAAATTAAAGGCCGAGACGCACCCCCAGAGGTCCGAGCGCTCGATCTCGGCCACGACGCCTTGCAGGACAGACCTCTGGACCTCGGTGGCATCGCTCGCGTCTCGCAGCGGGTCGTCCAGACCGCGCGTGATGATCAGCAGGTTGGCCCGCTCCCTGAGCTCGGGGTTATGCGCGAACGCCCGTACGAGCGCCAGGTGGTTCTTCTTGGGGTCGAGCCGGCTCCACGCCACGACGGCCGGCAGGGCGCGCCTTTGCGGGGCGATGTCCCTCTCGTGGGCGGCGCGGATCTTCTCTCGCACCTCGTCCTCCCAGGGGCTTCGGGCCTCCGGGTCGAAGATGTCCAGGTTGACGCCGGGCGGGATCACGGCGAAGCGGCCGCCTCTGTCGCGATCTACTACGTCCCGGTAAGCCGGGTGGTCGTACTGCTCGCGGCACTCGGCGACGCTGTTCGTGACGACGGCCGCCGAGCGCGCGAGCGCCGCGCGCTCGGCCGGGATCCTGGCGCCGAAGTTGTAGCGGGCGTCGACCGCCTGGAGGTCTTCCGAGTCTTCGAGCAAGAGATCCAGCTTCCACGCCCCGAGTGAATGGCCGGTAAAGGTGAACGGGACCCCGGAGCGCTCCTCGAGCAGCGCGGCGCAGAGCCCGCCGTCCGCGTAGTGTCCGGTCCAGAGCCCGGGCCAGGAGCCCCCGTACCAACGCGCCGCCCCCTCGACCCACTCGCCCAGATAGGGCCAGAGCTCCTCCTTGGGCAGGAAGGTGTCGGGGCCACACGGGATGCGGACGATGCGGAGGTTGGGATAGCCGGGGTAGGAGTCGGTCTCCGAGGCGAACTCGGGCCAGTCGGGGTCGATGATGCGGCGGGTGAGGATGTCCACCTCGTGGCCCAACCGCTCCAGCGTGCGGGCCACCTCGCGTACGTAGACGAGCTGGCCGCCGAAGTCCGGGTGGGAGGCCAGGTAGTTGTTGTCGGGATCGAAGTTCCCTTGCGGGTTCACGAACGCCACGTGCATACCGTCTCGTCCTCTCTGGCGGCGCTAAGAACCGGCCCTTCGGTTCCTCTCGCCGTCTTCGGCTGCTCCTTGGTCTAGTAGGGCGTAGATCTTTTCGCGGTCGATCTCCGAGGGCAGGGGCCCCTTGGCCTTCAGCTTCTGCTCGACGACTTCGCGGGCGAAGAGCACCGAGCGCTCGGCCGGGTTGCCGTCGAGGGTGGCAGTCAGAAAACCGGCCCAGAAGGCGTCGCCGGCGCCGGTCGCGTCCACGACCTCGACGGGGCGGGCGGGGACGTGGGCGGTGATCTTGCCCTTCTCGGAGACGAGGTTGCCCTCCCCGCCCATCGTGAAGACCACAGTCTCGGCGCCGAGATCGTGGAACATCTCTACGTACTCCTCGGGCCCGTGATCTGGGCCGAAGACCCGCCTGGCGTCGTCGGCGGAGGGCTTGGTCAAGTTGACGTGGCGGTAGGCCTCGCGGATGACCTTCTGGGCCTCCTTGTAGTCGGGCCAGACCCTCCTGCTGTAGTTCGGGTCCAGCGAGACCAGCTTGCCCATCTCGCGGGCCTTGCGGAAGGCCAGGATCACTGCCGAGCGGCACGGCTCGCGCGAGAGCGCGAAGGTCGAAGCGTGGACGACGCTGGTACGGTCTATGGCCTCCTCGGAGACCTCCTCTGGCCTCAAGAGGTAGTCCCCGCTGCGGAACTCCTCGAAGTCGGGGGTGGCGGAAGTGGAGGAGACGAAGATGACCGTGGTATGGGTGCGGTGGTCCATCAGCAGGTAGTCAGTGACGACCCCGTGGCGCTGGAGCTCGCTCTTGAGGAACTTCCCGAAGGCCCCTATGCCGGTCTTGGCTATCACCGCCGAAGTGCCCCCGAGCTTGGAGACGTAGACCGCGATGTTGGCAGGAGAACCGCCCAGGTACCTCCTGAAGGTAGTCGCGTTGCTCAAGGTGTCGGTCTTCTCGTCGGAGATGAAGTCAACCACCATCTCGCCGATGGTGAGGACGTCGAGGTCACCTTCCGCAGACACCTCTCCTACCATTCTTCCGGAGACGTTCTCACGCTTGCGAAGCGACCTCGCCTTTCGTTCCCCTACGACATCATCTGTAGTATTTCACGCCCGCGGGTGGGCGCGCAAACGTCGTCCCCGTCGCCGGGAGGATGAGGGAGGCGGTCTATCAGCAGGCGCGCAGGAGGATCGCCGCCGGCCCCTCTTCGAGGCGTGGGGCCACGGCCTGCGCGCCGTGCTAGGCCTGGCCACCAGCCGCGAGCGCGACCCTACCGCCTCGGTGTCCGACAGCCGCACGCCGCGCTCCACACGCCTCTCTAAAGCGTGAAGTAGAACGTCGCGCCCCTGCCTACCTCTCCTTCGGCCCAGAGCCTGCCGCCGTGGCGGTGGATCACACGCTGCACGGTTGCCAGTCCTATACCCGTGCCCTCGAAGTCGTCGTCGGTGTGTAGCCGCTGGAAGGCTCCGAACAGCCTCTCGGCGTAGGCAGCATCGAAGCCGGCGCCGTCGTCGCGCACGTAATAGACGCGGGTTTCGCCTTCGAAGAAGCTCCCGAACTCTATCTTCGCGGCGGGTCTCTTGGAGGTGAACTTCCAGGCGTTGCCGAGCAGGTTCTCGAGCGCCACGGCCAGAAGCCGGGCGTCGCCTTCGGCTTCGAGGCCCTCCTCCACTACGAACTCGGCCTCGCGATCGGGCTGAGATCTCTCGAGCTCCTCGACGATCTCGAGCGCCAGGGCGCTCAGGTCGACGCGTCCCGTGCGCAAAGGTCGCCGGCTCACCCTGGAGAGGTCGAGCAGGTCGTCCATGAGGTGTCCCATGCGCTGGCTCGCGGCCCGCACCCGTCCGAGGTAGGCGCGGCCTTCCTCGTCGAGCCTCTCCGCGTAGTCCTCGAGGAGTATCTGGGAGAAGCCGTCGATGCTCCTCAAGGGGGCTCTCAGGTCGTGGGAGACAGAGTAGGAGAACTGCTCGAGCTCGGCGTTGGCGTGCGCCAGCTCCTCCGCCCGGCGCGCCAGCTCCCTCTCGGCCCGCTTGCGCTCGGTGATGTCCTGGATCTGGTCCACGAAATACAGCGGGTCGCCGTCGGCGTCCCTCACGAGGGAGACCGAGAGCGAGACCCACACCGGGCGTCCGTCGGCGGCGATGTAGCGCTTCTCGAGCGAGTAGCGGCCGATCTCGTCGCTCATCACGCGGCGCACGTGCTCCATGCTGGCCTCGACGTCGTCGGGGTGGGTGATCTCCTGGAAGGTGGTGGCGAGGAGGCGCTCTTCGGGGTAGCCGAGGATCTCGCAAAGCGAACGGTTCACCTGCAAGAATCGTCCGTCGAGGCCGACGATGGCAACGCCGATGGGGGCGTTGTCGAAGGCGCTCCTGAAGCGCTCCTGCGCCTCGCGCAGCGCCTCCTCGTTGCTCGCCCGCTCGGCGTCCCGCAGCCCGCGCAAATCCTCCTCGGCCCGCTTGCGCTCGGTGATGTCCTGGATCGTGGAGGCGGTGCGCACGGGCCTCCCGCCCTCGTCGCGCACGACCGTCGCGTTGACGCTCACCCAGGCCACCTGGCCGTCCTTGCGGATGTAACGCTTCTCGACGGAGTAGTCGCCCTCGCCGCGCACCATCCGCCTGAAGCGGTCGAAGTCCCCCTCGCGGTCGTCGGGGTGGGTTATCTCCAGGAACGTCATGCCGAGCAACTCCTCGGCGGAGTAGCCGGTTATCTCGCAGAACTTGGGGTTGACGCGCACCAGCCGCCCAGTCTGCGGGTCGGATTGCGCCTTGCCGACCCCGGCAAGCTCGAAGATGGCCCGGTACTCCGCTTCGCTGGCGCGCAGCGCCTCCTCCGAGAGCTTGCGCTCGGTGAGGTCGAGCACCGAGGTCACGCGGACCTGGCGGCCTTCGTAGGGGATCCGCCGGGGCCTGACCTCTACCGGGAAGACGGTGCCGTCTTTTTTCAGCCCCTTGGACTCGTAAGGCTCGGCGTGTCTTGCAGAGATCCGGCGCGCCACCATCTCGCGCATCTCCGGCGGTACCAACTCGACGACTTCCATCCCGACCAACTCTTCGAGCTCGTAGCCGTACATCCGGGTGAAGCTGCGGTTCGCGTCGAAGACCTTGCCTTCCTGGCTCAGGACGATGCCCTCCACGGTCTGGTCGGCGAGTAACCGGAACCGCTCTTCGCTCTCCTTGAGAGCCTCAGCGGTCCTCTGCCTCCCGGCGCACCGCGGCCTCCTTGAGCTCGCGCCCGATCACCGGTCCCAACCGCGCCGGGCGTCCCCTGATCACGCAGTCCCGCGCCCCGGCCCGCATTAGCGCGACGGCATCTTCCTCCTCGCCCTCGTTGCAGACGACTATAAGCGGCACGTCCCGGCCGAGCTTCTCTAGCAAGGCGAGGGCCTCCCGCGCCCCGAGGCGCGCCCCGGAGTAGCTGGAGATCACCACCTCGAACGCCTCGCCCCGGTCCTCCGTCAGCGCCCGCTCCATCTCCTCGGGCGTGTGGACCCTCTCGAAGAGCGGGTCGTAGCCCGCCCGAGCTCGCGCAGCAGGAGCGTCTCGCCGTTCTCGGAGTCCTCGACCAGCAACACCCGCAACGGGACGCTCCCGGCCGGGACCGGGTAGTCCATACGTCCTTCCTCTTCGACGCTAGCGCGCACTCAGCCCGGACACCTTCTGGGGATATTAGCCTGCCATCAACGCCAGATTATAAGGGTAATCTCACGCGAAGTGGACCCGGACCGCGGGACGGACCGGGCACACAGAGGGCCGTTGGGCTTTATCCCCCGGGTTCGGTGTACAGTGTCCGCATGGGCTACGAACTACCGGCGATCCCGAACAGGGATCGCACGCAGATCTCCCGCGGGTACCGATCCGTCGCCTACGAGCCTCTGGGAGCTTCGCGAACCTCGCCGCGGTGGGCGGGTTGCGAGGGAGGCGCGGCGTGAGGGGGAAGGCTCCGGCCAGGGGGACGGAACGCGGCCGCCGGGGTCGCTCGCGCTTGCGGCTCGTGCTGGGCGTATCGGCCATCCTGCTCCTGGCGGCCAACCTGCGCCCGGCGCTCACCTCGGTGGCGCCCTTGATCGGCCAGATCCGCACGGACGCCGGCCTCTCCAACGGGGTGGCCGGCCTGCTCACCACGCTGCCGCTCCTGGCGTTCGGCCTGCTCTCGCCGATAGCGCCGCGTCTCTCCCGGCGGTTCGGCCTGGAGCGTGTGCTGCTCGCGAGCCTGCTCGTGCTCGCTGCCGGCATCCTGCTGCGCTCGGAGGGCGCGACGCTTGCGCTGCTTGCGGGCTCGGCCGTTCTGGGGGCGGCTATCGCGGTCGGCAACGTGCTGCTTCCGGGCCTGATCAAACGCGACTTCCCCGAGCGCGCCGGCCTGATGACTAGCGTCTACTCGACAGCCCTGGGCGTCAGTGCAACGCTCGCGGCCGGCGTGAGCTTCCCGATAGCGCAGCAGACAGGCCTCGGCTGGCGCGGGTCGCTGGCCCTGTGGGCCGTCCCAGCGCTCGTCGCCGCCCTCGCGTGGGTCCCCCAACTCCTCCGGGGCAACCGATCAGGTGTGGCCCCCAACCAGACCCCCGTCAGGGTTGGTGGACTGTGGCGGTCGGTGCTCGCCTGGCAGGTGACGCTGTTCATGGGGCTGCAGTCGCTGGCCTACTACGTGACGCTGACCTGGCTGCCGGAGATCCTGCGGGAAGGGGGAATGAACGCCTCCCGCGCCGGCTGGATGCTCGCGCTCGCGCAGGCGGTGGCGATCCTGGCCATGTTCCTGGCGCCCGTGATCGCCGGCAGACGACCCTCCCAGCACGGCGTCGTCGCGGTCTCGGCGGCCCTGAACGGCGCCGGCGTCCTCGGCCTGATGCTCGCCCCCGACACCGCCGCCGGGCTCTGGATGGTGCTCCTCGGGCTCGGTCAGGGGGCGTGCTTCAGCCTGGCGCTGACCTTTTTCGCGCTGCGGGCGCCGGACTCCGAGCACTCCGCCGCGCTCTCCGGGATGGCCCAGTTCGTCGGGTACCTGCTCGCCGCCTTCGGCCCTTCCCTGTTCGGCCTCCTGCGCGACGCGACGCACTCGTGGAAGGTGCCGCTGATCCTGCTGCTCTGCGTCGTGGTGGGCATCCTCGTCGCGGGCCTCGGCGCCGCCCGCGATACCCACGTTGGCCTGCCCCCGGGGGAGAACGCTTGCTAGAGGACGGGCTGACG
>JADDPU010000326.1 GCA_016781725.1 Rubrobacter sp.
CAGGTAGAGCTCGCCGACCCACTTCGGGATGGCCCCCGGCAGCCTCTCGAAGTGCTCGTCCACCCGGGCCATGCGCAATCGCGGCAGGGCGGGGAAGTCCTTGAGCCGATCGAAGTTCTCGAGCATCTTCTCGCTGGGACCGCCGCCGCCGTCGCCCCAGCCGAAGGCGAAGATGCTCTCCTGGTGGCTGCGCTTGCCGCCGAAGTTCTTCCAGACGCCTAAGAGGTCGAAGGGGACGATGTCGCCGTTGTAGTCGGCGCCGGGGTTGTGGAGCATGTGGGCCGTAACGCGGCTGCCGTCTATGCCTTCCCACCAGAAAAGGTCGTAGGGGAAGCGGTTCGTCTCGCTCCACTTGAGCTTCGCCGTGAAGAAGCCGGAGATGCCGGCCCCTAGCAATAGCTGCGGGATGCCCGGGGAGAAGCCGAAGACGTCGGGCAGCCAGGCGACAGTCGAGCGGCGTCCGAAGCGGCTCTCGAAGTACCGCTGGCCCTGCAAGAGCTGGCGCGCGAAGGACTCGCCGCCGGTGACCTGGCAGTCAGGCTCGCACCACATGCCCCCGACCGCCTCCCAGCGTCCCTCCGCCACCCGCTCCCTCACCCGCTCGAAGAGGGCGGGGTCGTCCTCCTCGATCCAGGCGTAGAGCTGCGCCGAGGACTGGTTGTAGGTGAAGTCCTCGTAACGGTCCATCAGCCCGAGCACGCTCGCGAACGTCCTGCGCCCCTTGCGCCGCGTCTCGGCGACCGGCCAGAGCCAGGCCAGGTCGATGTGCGCGTGCCCCGTGAGCGCCAGGCCCCCGACCGGCGGGTACTCCTCCTTGATCCCCTCGAGCCGCGAGGCCACAATGCGGCGCGCCTTCTCGACCGCCGACCGGGCCGCCCCGGGCAACGGCTCGGGGGGTGAGACCTCCGGCATGCTCCACAGCTCGCGCCCGAGCCGGTTGACGTCGAGCGCCTTGCTCGCGGCGAACGACGGCAAGCTGTACAACCCGTTCCCGATGGGGTTCTCGTAGCCCCTAAGGTACCTGGAGACGACCGTGTCGCTCCCCGACGGCCAGTAGGGCGCCAGCGAGGCGAATGCTTCGTCGAGCGCGTCTAGCAGGTGGGGCACGGCGTCGTGGTCGCCCAGGTGGTCGCAGGCCTCGGCGACCATCGAGACGTCCCGCTCCAGGGCCCGCACCTCTACCTCCGGCACCACGAGCGCCGCGCGCGTCAGGCGCGGCTCGGCCACGTGCGAGCCGAACATCCCCTTGGAGACGACCTCGGCCTCTATGCCGATCCTCTCCCCCCCCTGCGCCTCCCGCGCGACGGGGTAGCTGCGGTGGAAAGGGTTGAGGCCGCCGACCAAGCCGGTCGAGAGCCGCACGAACCCCTCGCCGCCGAGCCAGAGCTCGAGCTCGACGGTCAGCCCCGCCCACCCCTCGGGCACCTCCGCCTCGGCCGTCAGCCACACCGGGGTCTCTATCTCGGGCCAGTAGTCCCCGAGCCTTAGAGGACGCGCCTCGCCGTCGCCAACGGCGAAATCCCACTCCTCCACGGCTCGCTCGCGGGCGTTGCGCCAGAGGCGCAGCTCCTCTATCCGGCGGGCGTGGCGTTCGAGCCGGTGCCTGTCGCGGGTATTCATGCTTCTCCTTATCTTGGGACGGGGCAATAGGTATAGATGGTACCCACTTTGCGGGACGCAGACTCACCCGCGGTGCGAAACGTTTCCCGAAACCCACCGCAGCGCGGAAGCAAGGTCTCCGGCCAAGGAGGCCAACGGAGATTCCGGCCGATGATTTTTCGTGCTACACTGGATTCGTGCTACACGAAAAGGGATGGGCATGACAAACCTCACGATCACGGTGGATGAGCATACCCTGAAGATGGCGCGAATGCGGGCTTTGCAGGAGGATACGTCGGTCAACGCCGTGCTACGGAACTATCTGGAGGAGTACTCCGGTGTGCGGCAGGAGCGGCGGGAGGCGGGCCGAAGGCTCCTTGAGCTCGCCAGGAACTCGGGAGCTGGCAGTGGCGGCCAGGGGCTACCCAAGCGAGAGGAGCTCTACGAGGAGAGGCTTGGACGGTACGGGCGGCGTTGATGGGCCCGTTCTTCGACACCAACGTGCTGGTCTACTTCGTCGATGAGGACGAGCCTGACAAGAACGCGATCGCCCGTGAGCTCATAGAAGAGCATCTCATCCAGGGTGGAGGGATGCTCTCGGTGCAGGTTCTCAGAGAATTCTACTCCGCGACCAGGAGACTAAGACGTCCGCTTTCGGAGGAGCGCGCTCGGGAGATGGTGGGGTACTTCGCGGCGTTCGTACCGATGCCGGAAGACAAGAGGCTGGTTCTCGATGCGATACGCCGCGGCCAGGAAGCGTCTCTCTCCTTCTGGGACGCCCTTATTGTCGAGGCCGCGTTGTCGGCCGGCGCTGATCGCCTGCTGACCGAAGACCTCCAGCACGGACAAGTTATCGGGGGAATGAGCGTCGAGAACCCGTTCCTCTAGGGACTGTCCCTCGTAGCGGGGATGGAGCGGAGACCTTTATACTCCTCCTAGAATAACGAGAAGGAGGATCCCATGAGCGAGAAGGTCTACAGGAGCGAGCTTACGCCGGTCAGCTTCCTCAAGCGCAGCGCCTACATGTTCCCGGAGAAGACCGCCGTGGTCTACGGCGAGCGCCGCTACACCTACGCCGAGCTCGAGGAGCGGGTCAACCGCCTGGCCTCGCGCCTGCGCGATTCCGGGCTCGAGAAGGGAGACCGGGTGGCCTTCCTCTGCTTCAACACGCCGCCCCAGCTGGAGGCCCACTTCGCAGTTCCGGCGGCGGGGCTCGTGCTCGTGGCCATAAACACCAGGCTAGGCAGGGACGAGGTGGCGTACATCGTCGAGCACTCGGGGGCGAAGATGGTCTTCGTAGACGCCGAGCTCGAGGGTCTGCTCGCGGACGTTGACGTCGAGCGGGTGCGCGTCGACGATACGGGCGAGAGCGGCGACCCCTACGAGGACTTTCTCGCCGAAGGGTCGCCCGAGCCCGTGGAGAGCGTGCTCGAGGACGAGGAGGAGACGATCTCCATAAACTACACCTCGGGCACCACCGGGCGCCCGAAGGGCGTTATGTACACCCACCGCGGCGCGTACCTGAGCGCTTTAGGCAACGTCATCGAGATCGGGATGGGCTACGAGACAAAGTACCTGTGGACCCTCCCCATGTTCCACTGCAACGGTTGGACCTATCCCTGGGCCGTCACCTCCGTCGCGGCCACGCACGTCTGCCTGAGAAAGGTCGAGCCTGCACGCATCTGGGAGCTGTTCGAGGCGGAGGGGATCACCCACTACTGCGCGGCGCCAACCGTTCAGATCGGCATCGTCAACGAGGACGCCGCCCACCCGCTCGACACGCCAGTAACCGCCGCGATAGCTGGCG
>JADDPU010000256.1 GCA_016781725.1 Rubrobacter sp.
TCGGGGGGCGAGGTCGGGGCGCTGATGGGAGAGGAGATGCCCGGCGCCTACTCTCTCAAGCCGCGCGGCGTTACCCACACATTTTCGGAACCCGGGGCTTGAGTAGACGAGGAGCTCAGAGACATCTCCCCGTGGGCCTCGAGAGGTACATCGGAGAGGTCGCTGCGATCCTCCCCTCGACGCCGCCCGGCGGGGCTATCAGGGAATTCGTCTGTGGCTCATCTCAGGAACGGTAGCTTGTCGTAGAGGACGAACCGCTCGAAGTCCGGGTAGAACTCGCTCGTGGTGACGGGGCTGCGGGAGAAGGAGGCCAGCGGTTCCTTGCCCTCATCGCCCCTGCCCGGCTGGTGGAGCGTGATCCGGACGCTCTCGTCGTCGAACTCGATGACGTTGTAGGAGGGCGGCATCGTGCCGCGGACCCTCATGCTCGATACCGTGCCAGAGTGCACGATCCTCACCCCCGAGATGCTCCAGACGTACGGGACGTGCCGGTGCCCGGAGAGGACCATGTCTACCTTGAGCTCGCGCAGGATCGCCATCACGTCCCCCGCGTCGCGCAGGTTGTTGACGTCGCGCCCCGTGCCGGGGACGGCGAGGATGTGGTGGTGGATCATGAGTATCCGCGGTCCCCTATCCCAGCCGCGAAACTCCGAGTCGAGCCAGGCGTAGTACTCGCGCCCGACCTCTCCCTCGTCGAGGTCTGGCTTGGTTGAGTCGAGGGCGACTACCTTCGCCACACCTTCAGGGACGGGGATCTCGACTGAACTCTCCCTTATGCCGAAGAACTCCTCGAAGTGCCGGTAGCCTACGCTCTTTGCGTCGTGGTTGCCCATCGCGTAGACGACGTTGGGGCACTCCAGCCGGTCGAGATAGCCTCTGGCCTCCTCGAACTCCCAGCGGTAGCCCTCCATCGTGAGATCCCCGACCACGGCCACGAGGTCGGGCTCGAGGGCGTTGGACTCCTCGATGGTGGCCTCTAGAAGGTCCTGGCGGAACAGCCCCGACCCCACGTGGATATCCGACATCTGAACGATTCGCACGGTTACGCCTCCCTCTTGGGTCCTACCAGGCCAGCGCCACCACTATACACGTAGGGGGTCACGGCAAGACCCCCACTTCGAGCCCGAAAGCGAGATCTCTAGGTCTACCCACCGCGAGCCTGCTCGTCGAGGAACGCGCGCGCCGCTTCTAGTTGCAGCTTGACGGAACGGGGCGAGGTGGAGCCGGGACTCTCCTTGTTCGATACGCTCCCTTCCGAGGTGAGGAGCCCGCGGGGGAGATTCTCGAGCGCCGGATGCGCCGCCGCCAGCTCCTCGCGCGGCGTCTCCTCCAGTGTTAGCCCGAGCTCTTCGCAGCGGCGGACGAGCTTTCCGACTGCCGTGTGCGCTTCACGGAACGCCACTCCCCGCCCGGCCAGAAAGTCCGCCAGCTCGGTCGCGAGCGAGAAGCCACCGGCGGCTCGGGCCATCCTGGCGCCGTCGAAGCGGGCGGTCCGGAGCATCTCGGGGAGCACGGCGAGCATCGCGAGTACCGAGTCGACCGCGTCGAAGAGCGGTTCTTTGTCCTCCTGGAGGTCTTTGGAATACCCCAGGGGGAGGCCTTTCAGGGTGATCAGGAGCGCGTTCAGGTCCCCGATCAGGCGCCCCGACTTGCCCCGCATCAACTCGTATGCGTCCGGGTTCTTTTTTTGCGGCATGATGGACGAGCCGGAGGAGTAGGCATCATCGAGCGCCGCGAACCCGAACTCCGCGCTAGTCCACAGCACCCACTCCTCCCCGAGCCGGCTCAGGTGCACCCCGAGCACGGCGCAGGCGTAGAGCAGGTCCAGCGCGAAGTCCCGCTCCGAGACCGCGTCGAGCGAGTTCGCGAAAGGCTCCATCCCGAGCTGTGCGGCGGTAAGCGCAGGGTCTACGGGGTGCGGCGTCCCCCCGAGGGCGGCCGCGCCGAGCGGGGAGACGTTGGCTGCCTCCCGCGCGGCCTCGAGCCTCCGAAGGTCTCTCTTGAGGGCCTCGAAGTGGGCGAGCAGGTGATGGGCGAGCAGGATCGGCTGCGCCCGCTGCAGGTGGGTGTAGCCAGGCAGGATCAGGTCCCGGTGGCCCTCCGCTACCTCGACCAGCGCCAGCATCGCCCCGAGCAAGCCTTCGCGTATCCGCCCCGCGGCATCCCGGACGAAGAGGTGCAGGTCCAACGCTACCTGATCGTTGCGGCTCCGGCCCGTGTGCAGCTTGAGCGCCACGTCACCAACCAACTCGCGTAGGCGCCGCTCGACCGCCGTGTGCACGTCCTCGTCGGAGAGCTCCCACGAGAACCTCCCCGACTCGACCTCTCCTAGCACCGCCTCGAGGCCGCGCACCAGCTCGGCCGACTCTTCTTCGGAGACCATCCTCCGCGCGCCGAGCATCCTCGCGTGCGCGATGGAGCCCCTGATGTCGTAAGGCGCGAGCCTGACGTCGAAGGGTATGGAGGCGTTGAGGCGCTCGAAGGCCTCGGCCGGCGAGGTCCCGAACCTTCCTCCCCACAGCGGCCCCGGCACGTTATTGCCCCTACTGCTCATGGAAGAAGAGTTTAGCGGAGTGGCGCGGGCTGCACCCGAACGTTGCGTCCGATAACGGCCCGTCCGCCGGACGGGCTCCGCGTCAACCGGTCCCGAACAACGTGAGGAATTAATCTTACCGCCCACTCCGCGTGCGCCTCTACCTGCGTGGGCTCCGCCTCGGAGAGTGACCCGAGCAGCCGTCGTACCTGCTGATCCCCGACGAAAACCTCAGCGGCCTCCGCCGCATCCTGAAAGCGGAGACGCCCCCTAGCCTTCTGCTCTTCCAGGTAAAGCCCGAGCCTGGGAACCACGCGCCCCCAAAAGCACCAGCAACAGCTCGACGGCGAAGGCCCGCAACACCGCATCGTCACCATCCGGCTCCAGACTCCTCGCAAGCGCCTCCTCGAGCCGCCCGGCCTGCCAGGAGACCAACTGCTCGAACAGACCGCTCTTATCCCCGAACCACCAGGAGTAGAGAGTCTCTCTGGAGGCGCGGGCCCCGTCAGGCGGGGGCCCGCGCCGGGCGTCTACGCGGTGGCCCGCTCCCCGTTGCGGGACCGTTCCTCTCTCTGGTAGGCCCTTATGGCTGCCTTCAGGGTCGAGAGTCCCAGCGTGGCGTTACGGGTACGGCTCCCGATCACCTCCCTACCCAACCCCTCGACGAACGCGTCGTAGTCGAGGTCGAGGACCTGCTGCGCGGTGAGGTCCTCGTGGCGCACCCGCGCAAAGGTGATGCTGGTTGCTCCCATGCTGATGGTGTCTCCCTGGCCGGTCCACGAGAGGTCTTCTATCCCCCCGTTGCCGTCGCCCTTGAGGTAGACGACGAGCGAGCCACCGCACTCGGGGCTGCCGCCCGGCATCGCGACGTCGGCATCCTCCAGGACCCCTTTGTGGCGGGGATTCGCCGCATGCTCGACCAGGAGGGTGATCCTGCGCTGCCGATCCAAGAAGCCGCTACCGCTCGATGGGGAGGCGCACGGAGTTGCCCCACTCCGTCCACGAGCCG
>JADDPU010000318.1 GCA_016781725.1 Rubrobacter sp.
TGCTTCTCCTTCCTTGCCTGTGTTTAGACAAAGATTTTAAACGCTCGGGACCTTACCGGGACCCCGGCGGTCCTCCCGTCGTCCGGAGGACCGTCTCGCTCATCGGCTCATCTCCCGATCTCGAACCGGCCTCAGCGGGCGAGCCGCCTGGCGACGGCCAGCCCTGCCAGCAAGATCGGGGCCCCCGTCATCAGACACCCGATGGGTACTACCACGCAGCACCCCCTGCGGTTACCGCGCCCCCAACCGATCATCCACCCTCCGCTCCGAAGGGCTCCGGACGCGGCCTCTCGACCGCCCCGAAGCCCTCCTAGCTGTAACCGACTCGACCCTTCTACTGGTTGGTCAGCCCCTGGTTCTCGGCCTCCTGCTGGGCCGCGCCTTGGGCCTCTTCGGCCACCCGCTGCACCCTCTCCTGGGCGTCCTGGGCCTTCTCCTGGGCCTTCTCCACGAGGTTGTCGCGGGCCTCGCCCATCACCTCGTGCTCTTTGCTCGTCTCAGGGATCGCCAGCCCCACGGCCGCCCCGACACCCACACCCAGGGCGCCCATGGCCAGCGGGTTCTCCCTGAGCATCCGCTGGAAGCCGCCGCTTGCCCTCTGGGCCTGGTAGCGGGCCTGATCGCCCAAGCTGCTGACCCTGTCCTGAGTACGGCTGGCGAGCTCACCCGCCTTGTCCTGGGCCTGGGTGGCGGTCTCCCCGACCCTGTCCCTGGCGTTACCTAGCGCCTGGCCCGCCGAAGAGCCGCCCGCTCCCTGCCCTTCGTAACGCGGCGGGTAGCCGGCGGGCGCGTACTCGCCGGTGGGATAGCCCTCGACGTAGGCCGCGTCCCTATAGACCACGTCCCGGTAAGGCGGTCGCGACGTAGAGCTCTGCCTTCTGGAGCTCACGAAGAGCCAACCGAGGCCTACGCCCGCAAGCGCCGCCGGCAACGGGTTCTGCCTGATGGCCTCCACGATGCCCGAGCCCGCCTCCTGGGCCTTGCCCACGGTTGCCTCCCTTACCCTGTCTTTGGCCTGCTCCTTTAAATTCTCCGGGCTAAGCTTCTCCTGGATGGCGTCGACCGTCTCGCCCATACCGGCCCTGGTGCGCTCTATCTCGGCCCTGGTGCGCTCTATCTCGTCGACCTCAGCCTCGCCACCGGGGGCGGATCCCGCGGTTACCGCGTCCGGGTCGTAGGCCTCGGTGGCCGGATCGAAGCCCGGCTCCCCCGGTAGCGGCGCCGTGATCCTGTCGTCCGCGTCGAGCGGGTCGCGCCCTGGGTCGCGCCCTATCTGGTCTGGTCTTTCGCCCATTGCCCATCCTCCTTTAGCGTCTCTATAGTCTGCCTGGGTGCGAGGTCTTCTTGCTTGAGCGCGTCGAGACCCCTCCTAACCAAAAAGTAGCCTACCCCCGCCACCACCAGCCCGACCAACAGCGCAGACAGCCACATAGGGATCGCCTGCCCCAACAGCACGATCACCCCGGCCAAAATCGCCAAGAGCCCCGCGTAGGCCACAGCCCCTCCTGCGGCCAAGAATCCTACGTCCTTGCCTACCCTTGAGGCCTTCTGGCTCATCTCGGTTTTGGCGAGCTGGACCTCCTTGCGCACCAGCGTTGAGGTGTCCTGCGCGAGCTCCGAGAAGAGCTCGCCGAGCGATCTTTCGTCCCTGTCCTGCATCAACCCTCCTAAACGTCCCGAGAGCTCTCAGGGGCGTACCCCCCGCTCAGGGGCTCTCCGGTGGTGGTCGTCGGAGTCCGGCTCGGCGTCGGCGAGCCCGCCCCGGTCTCCGGAGGAAGCGCCGTTCCGGGCTCGCCGGTCCCGTGAGAGATCGCCGCGCTGCTGGTCGCACCACCGGTCGCACCGAGTCCCTGGCCGCCCGAGGCTGCCTCCTGCGAAGAGCTCTTCAAAAAGCGGGTGGCGAAGAACCCGAGGGCGACAGCCCCGCCAACGAAGAGGGCCGGCCTCCTACGCGCAAAGCCCCGCACCTCGTCGGTGATCTCGTCGACGCTCGTCTCGCGCAAATAGCCGGAGAACCGCTCGACCTGGTCCGAGGCCTGGTCGGCGTACTGGGCGACCGGTCCCTGGCCCTGCCTCCTGAGCTGCTGGGCGGTCTCCCTGAGCGCCGACTGCACGGGCGTCAGCCTCTGGGCGGCCTGGTGCTTCTGGTAGTCTAGCTGGCTCTTGACCTGCTCACCGCCCCGGTTCGCAAGGTCGCTTGCCTGCTGCCTGGCCTGCTGGGCGAACTGCTGCCCCTGTTGCTTGGCCTGCTGCGTCACCTGACCGCTGCTGCTCCCGGTCTGCCCGGTCGTGCCGCCGAGGTTCTGCTCCACTGCCCTCTCCTTCCGATCGCCTGCCTACACAGAACCCAAAAAAGGGCCCTGAATCACTCGCAAACCCGCGCCTACACTACTACTCCGCACCCGGCGCGGTCTCTCCACCACTCAAAGCATCAGGAGGAGGTTCGCCAGCAAGGTCAAGGTCACGCTCAAGACCACGCTCACCAACAACCAGAACAGGCACCCTCCGGGAACGCGCAATCCCCGTCTCCTTCCCTCTCCGGGCGTGCTACCCGTCCCTCCCGCGCACTCCTCGTAAAACCCGGACCCCCATCAGCCTACGAACCTAATCACTCTCGGTCTCGGGTGACCCCTTTCGGTCGTCAAACATCCTCGTCGCTCCGTACCCCTACTGTTGCGGCCAGTATAATAGCATCCTTAGGTAAAGTCAACTATACTAAGCTATGGTTAGTCAAACAAAAGCGAGTCGGTTTGGGGTAAGGTACGTTGGGTCCAGCGATCCACGCATCGGGAGGAGTTGGTAATGGCGCGATCGTCGGAGAGTGAGTTGTTGGGTGCCGAGGACGTCGCCGCGATAGTAGGGGTAAAGGAGACCACGGTGTGGCGCTGGTGCCGCCAGGGGACGTTGCCGTGCCTGAAGGTCGGCAAGCACTGGCGCATCAGGCGGGAGGTCCTGGAGGACTTTCTCAAGCGCAGCGAGCGCTCGGCGACACTCGTCAGCCGGCTCGACTCCTTCCTGCGGGTGCCTGACAACGTGCTCGCCATCGCCCAAGGCACCGACATCCTGCGTCGTCTGGACGCCGCCTTCTTCCTGGTCGGCGAGGCGAGGGGTGGGTTGTTGGTGAAGTTCTACGGCGGGGAGATCGACTCCGAGGACGAGCTTCGCGCCAGCCTGGAGCAGAACGGTCTCGAGGCCGGGCGCCTGAAGCGGGCGGGGCGTCTCATCATGAAGCCCGAGGGGGACCCCTCAGACGGGCGGGTAGAGGCGCTGGGAGAGATCCTGGAGGAAACCGAGCAGGGACGCACCGTGTGGGCTTCCTTCGACTGGGCCGTAGAGGTCGACCTGGACACCGCCCTAGAGCAGCAAGAGAGGTTGAACGAGCTCGTCGAAGCCAGGCAGCTCGTGGTCAAGACGGCGGCGCTCGAGGAGGCCATCGACGAATGGCCGGCCTCGTCGCTGCGGCGGGCCCAGGCTTCCCACTCCGGCAATATCCTGGCCTCCGAGTCCGGGCTCTTACTGAGCCGGGCGACGCCGATGCCGCCCACCTGAGCCCCCAAGAACGCCGCGAGCGGCGCTAGATCCCCGAAGCGCCGCCGCGGGCCTTGGTCTGGAAGGATGCGGACCGACCAAGATCCCGCGGACGGCTCACGCCCCTACCTCAGCACGCCCCGCGCGGGCTACGAGCTCTCGAGCGTGCCTCTGCAGCGCCTCACGCAGCTCGGGCGGACGGCGCACCAAGAAAGGGAAGGAGAGCCCGGCCAGCACCCGGGCCATCCATCCCAAATCCGAGGTCGAAGAGCGCAGGAGCACGCCGCCAGGCACCTCTTCGAGCGAGATCCCCATGGTGGGAACCTGCTCGCGCGCCTCGCCCGGCTCCGCCTCAAGCAGCACCTCCACGGCCCAGCGATCCTCCTGCATGTCCGCGAGCGACTGCAGCACCCGCTCGGGGGTGTCGAGGTCGGGCGGGCGCTCGAACGCCTCCCCGAGCGGCTCCACCGCGAGCACCCTGTCGAGCCTGAAGAGACGCCTCCCGTCTCGAAGGTGGCAGTAACCGAGGGCGTACCAGTACACCTCGCCCTGGACGACGGCGTAGGGGTCCACGCTCCGCTCCGTCTCCTCCGAGAGCCCGGACCGGTAGCGCATCCTGACCCGCCTGCGCTCCCGCACGGCGGCGCTTAAGGTTACGACGACCTCCCCGGCCGGTAGCCGCGAAGGGGCGACGATGGCCGGGACCACAGCCTCCTCGAAGGTCCTGACCCGCTCGCGCAGGACGTCCGGCATCACCCGCTCCAGCTTCGCCAGAGCCCCCTCGACCGCAGGGGCTGCGCCGGAGAGGCCGAGACGGCGGGCCGAGAGCAGCCCAAGGGCCAGCGCTAGCGTCTCCTCGTCGGTGAACATCATCGGTGGTAGCTTGAACCCTGGCCTCAAGGCGTAGGCGCCGTAGCGGCCCCGCTCGGCCTCCACCGGCACCCCCATCTCCTGCAGCATCGCCACGTAGCGGCGCACGGTCCGCTCACCGACCTCGAGCCTCCTGGCCAGCTCGGGACCACCCATCCGCCCGCGCGCCTGCAACAGCTCCAGCATCGAGAGCAACCTCGTCGTCGGACGGTACCCGTACACCCGCCCTCCACCTCCAAGACCTCGCCGCCACGTAGGCTATCAGGAAGGATTATGACCTGTTTGGCCAGTACATTCACCCCGCAGGCGAGAGAGGGAGTACGGGGCATGAACGACTGGTTGACGGTGGAGCTGGCGCGGGAGAGGAAGGCCCAGATTCTGGTCGAGGCCGAGGAGCGGCGGCTCGCGCGGCCGGTCGCCGGCCCCTCACTGCGGGCACGCATGGCGCGCAAGCTCTTCGAGTTCGCGGTAACGTTAGAACGCGAAGAGACCTGGCGCGCGGTGTGGGAGGATTTGGAGGCCCCGAGGCAACCGTGAGCTCCGTCTTCGTGGCGCCGGTCCGCCAACCCGCCGATCTCCTCCCTCCCCCGCAGATCGGGTAGAGGGCTGGCTCAGACGCTGCGCGCCCCCGAGACCCGCCTAAGTGCCTCGGACAGGACGCGCACCTCGTCGTCGTCGAGGTGCCGGCCGAAGTGCTCGGCGATCCCCCTCGCGTAGACGGGCCACATTCTCCGGCGCATCCGGGCGCCCTCCTCCGTAAGCACCGCGAACGAGCCTCGCCGGTCCTCCGGGGTGGGCTCGCGCCGCAGCAACCCCGCCCCCTCCAGCCGGTCGACCAGCCGCGTCAGGCCGCTACGGCTGAGGACGACGGCGCGCGCGAGCTCGTGCATCCTGAGCCGGTGCCCCGGGGCCACAGAGAGCTCGAGCAAAACGTCGTACCACCCCAAAGGCGGTAACCCCGCCTCGGCCAACCCCCGCTCGATGCCCTCGATCCCCACCGCGTAAGCGGTGATGAACGCCCGCCACGCCTCCTCACGCGCCCGATCCAACCCCTCAGGGTAAGCCTGCCCTAAGCCCTTTTTCTCGATCACGGGAAAAAATATACCAGCAAGTGGTTGCACGCACAACGACATGGTGATACCCTCAATTTAGTTGTGTAAGCAATCACTGTACATACAACGATTTGATGAGAGGGGGTGAAGAGGATAGAGGGGACGAGGATTTCGACGTACGAGAACGGGCCGTTGCTGGTTACGGGGCCTTTCCGGCTGGTGGACGCCGGTGGCGACGAGTTCGCCGTGGAGAAAGAGACCGTGGCGCTGTGTCGGTGTGGGGCTTCGACGAAGAAGCCCTTCTGCGACGGGACGCACTCCAGGGTGGGTTTCCGGGCTGCCCAGAGGGCGGTCCGGGGGTGATCTGGTAGAGAAGGAGCGGGGAGGAGAGGCGTGGTCAAGGAGATAGGCAGGGAGGGGCTCAGGGCGAAGCTCGAGCGGGGTGAGGGCGTGATCCTGGTCGAGACACTCGGGCCGAGGTACTACGAAGAGGCGCATCTACCCGGTGCGATCAACATCCCCCACACCGAGGTGGACGAGTTGGCGCCGGAGCTGTTGCCGGACAAATCTGCGCAGATCGTCGTGTACTGCTCGAACCGGGCGTGCCAGAACTCGCCGCAGGCGGCCCGGAGGCTCGAGGCGCTGGGCTACGAGAACGTCTACGACTACGAGGAGGGCAAGCAGGACTGGATCGAAGCCGGCTTACCTACCGAGAGCGGCGCCGTAGCAGCGGGGCGCTAAGCCGCAAGGGAGTTCCGATTTTCCGGGGGGCGCGAACGTCTCCGCCCCCCGAGTTCTACAACGAGGCGAACCGCGCTCCTTCCATCTACCTCGCCGTCCTCTCGGCCAAGGACGTCGTTAGGAGTGGGAAGCAGCCCGTGCTCGCCCGTTTACGGCCTGATAGCGCTCAGACACTGCTCCTCCGTCCGCTCTCTTCAACCGCCGGTCTTCGCGCGGGAGGACGAAAGCGCCGCCTGCGGGTCGTAGTCTGGGGGGACCGGTACGAACGGGGGACGGACGGTCCCCATAGAGGCACCGTGCCTGGCCTCGGCGAGCTTTTTCAGGACCGCGGGGGAGGCGTACTGTTTGGTCATCGCGCGCGCCTCCTTCAGCCTCTCCGAGAGGACCCTGCCCCGCTCCTCGTCGCCCTCTCTCGCCGCCCGGTACACCTCGAGGACGTCTTCCGGGACAAAGTTGGCGAGGGCCGAGATCGAACCCTGCGCCCCCGTTCCGAGCCGCCGCCAGAGGTCGTCTTCCGTACCGAGGAGCACGCCCTTGCCCATCTCCAGAACGGCTTCGGCGTAGCCTTCCTCCCCGCCCGAGTCCTTAACACCCCAGACCGGGAGCTCCTCCACTACCCGCCCGGGCACGGGGACTGCATATTTCGGGATGTGATAGAGGAGGGTGGTATGGCTCGTCGCCCCGAGCGCCAGCTCGTAGAAGCGAAGCATCCCTTCGGGTTCCACGGGCTTGAAGTAGTAGGGGGGTAGGATCAGGACGGCGGCGGCCGGGTATTCCTCCAGGGCGCGCAGCATCTCGAGCGTCTCAGGCAGGTTGTTCTGCATGACGGAAGGGATGATCTGGATCCCGAGCTCCCGACCGAACAGGGCCTCGAGGACCCGCAGCTTCTCGCCCAGCGTCACGGAGGGCCCCTCGCCGTTGGTCCCGAAGGGCACGACGCCCCGCACGCCCATCTCGGCCAGCCAGGCGACGTGCTCGAGGTACGCCCCCTCGTCGACAGCGAGCGAATCCTCCTTGAACGGCGTCACGTTGGCGACGTACACGCCACCTAGATCCTGCACTCTCGCACCTCCCGTAGGATCACCTGAGGATCCTCACGTATACCACGCCCCGCGGCTCACCTCCCCAGGGATCTCTCGCCCCCGAGAAAGGCCCGCAGCTCGTTCTCGTCCGGCAGCCCCTCGTAGTCCCCGAGGCTCGCAACACCCATGGCGCCCATCGCGTTGGCCACCCGGAGGCGTTCCTCGGGGGGCATCCCCCACAGGTGGCCCGCGAGGTACCCCGCGGCGAACGCATCGCCGGCCCCTACAGGATCGACCTCCACGACGTCGAAGGCGGGGTGATGAAGAAGCTCGCCCTCCACGAGAGCCAGGCTCCCCTCCGCGCCCCTCTTTAGCACCACCTCTTCCGGTCCCCTGCCGGCAAGCTCCCGCAGGAACCCCTCGTCGGCGCGATTCCAAAGGGCGCTGGCCTCTTCGTCCCCGACGAGGAGCAGGTCGACCGCGGGCAGGATCTCCTCGACGAACGCCTTCGCCTCCTCGGGCTGCCAGAGCTTCGAGCGGTAGTTGACGTCGAAGCAGACGCGCGCCCCGGACGTCCGGGCCTCCCGCGCCGCCCACAGGGCAAAGGCGCGGCACCCGTCGGAGAGGGCTGGGGTGATCCCGGTCAGGTGGACGAACCTCGCGCCCTTCAAGTAGTGGGGGTCGAAGGTCTCGACGGACATGGCGGAGGCCGCGGATCCCCTGCGGTAGTAGTAGACGCGGGTCTGTGCGCCGACCTGCTCTCGCAGGTAGAGGCCCGTGGGACGGTCCGGTAGCCGGCGCACCCTGGAGGTATCTACGCCTTCGGCGCGGATGCGATCCAGCACCAGTTGCCCCGGCTCATCGTCGCCCAGGTAGCCGGCCCAACCGGTCGAGAGGCCGAGGCGGGAGAGCGCGATGGCGAGGTTGGACTCGGCACCCCCGATCTTGATCTCAAGGCTTCCGGCGTGCCGCAGACGACCCGGCCGCGGCGGGACGCCGAGCACCATCGTCTCGCCGGCGGTAACGACATCGAGCTCTACCGTGGACTTCGGCCTCTCCGTTTGGGTGCCTCCTTCCCCCAGCCTTCAGGCGTATGGTACGCGCTCCCGCTTCCCGCCTCTAGTGCGAGCGCGGTGGAGAAGTGGCCAAAAGGTCGGGCCCCGGTCCATTATGCTTCTGGGGCAGGTCGGACCGCATGAGATCCGGCGTATCTGCTAAGCTGACCCTCATCGAAGAGATCTTCTCCGATGGGCGGGAATCCGAGCGAGGAGGTGCCCGGGATCGACCTGATCCGCAGGATCGACGCGCTGGAGGTGGGAGAGCGGTCGCTCGCCCTCTGGGGGCTTGGGCAGGTGGGGGTGGCGATCAAGGGTCCAACCGGTGTTGTCTACGTAGATCCTTACCTGACCGACTCGGACGGCGAGGGTGGGAGCCTGCCCCGCACCTTCCCTGCGCCGCTCCCTCCCCAGGAGGTCACCAACGCTTCTGCCGTGCTGCTGACCCACGACCACATCGACCACACCGACCCCGAGACCGTCCTGCCCATCGCCGAGGCGTCGCCGCGGGCCCTCTTCGTGGCGCCCTTTACGAGCCGAGAGACGCTCGCCGGGGCGGGGCTGGACGAGAACAGAATAGCGGTACCCGAAGTCGGCGAGCCGCTCGAGGTGGCGGGGGCGAGGGTCACGGCGGTACCCTCGGCGCACACGGAGCTGGAGAAGGACCCCGAGCGGGGTTACCCGTACCTTGGGTACGTCCTCGAGTGGAACGGCGTCACCGTCTACCACGCGGGGGACACCGTCGTCTACGACGGCCTGATCGAGACGCTCTCAGCCTGGCGGATAGACGTCGCCCTCGTGCCCATCAACGGCCGCGACTTTTTCAGGACCGCCAGGGGCATCATCGGCAACACCGACATGCGCGAGGTGGCGGAGCTCACCGAGACGCTGGACTTCGGCCTGATCGTGCCGACCCACTACGACCTCATCTCGGGCAACACCGTAGACCCCGGACACTTCGTGAGCCACCTCTACGACCTCAACCCCATGCGCCCGCACAAGCTCCTGCGCCCGGGCGAGCTCCTCTATTTCGCCAAAGAGACCGGCTAGAACACGCCCCGGGGACGAAGGCGTCGAGCATGGCCACCGCTGCTTGCAAAGCAAAGCGGGCGACGGGCCTCAGGAGGCCCGTCGCCCGCCCGATAACGCTTACGTTACGGCCGGTCTCGACCGGTCCTGGCGCCCCAGAGGCCGCCGATGGCCCCGCCGATAAACGGGACGAGCAGGGCGAGTATGCCCGAGACCGTCAAGATCGTACCGAGGCTCTGCGGGGCATCCTGCGGGAGGCCGGGCAAGGTTACACCGGAGAGCTGGTCTATAAAGCTGACGCCGAGTAGCGCCCCGATGCCGGCCAGAAGTATGGTCACCAGCAAGGCTAGGAGGGGCACGAGCAGGCCGTGCTTGAGGCCGGAGCGGCTCGCGAGGCGCCCGGCGACGTAGCCGCCGATAATGAAGGCCAAGAGCAGCGTTATGAGCAGCCCGATCAGGCTCGCGATCCCGCCCTCCGTGGCCGACTGCCTCACGCTCCCGCCGCCCCCGAGTATCGCGCCCACTATGCCGCCCACTACGCCGCTGAGGATCAGCCCGGCGCCCAGCGCCGCCAGCCAGCCAAGCACCACGCTGACCCAGCTCGTGCCTCTGTCCGTGTCTCGGCTTCTATCCCCGTCGGAATACCGATCGTTGCTCCGGCCCGTGGCGCTTCCTGCGTCGGAAGAGGAGCTGGTTGTGCCGGAATCGCGGCCCGATTCCCGCTCCTCCCTTACCTCGCTGACCCTGCGGGGGCCGGATTCTCCGCTGCCCGTCGCGCCGCGTTCGCCGTACTGCGTGTCCACCTTCGGCGCGTCGGTGTTGCCGTCTTCGCCTCGTCTCTCGCTCATCCGTCTACTCCTTCTCGGTAGGCTGTATCGAGTACTATCTCTACCCTAAATCGGGGCGACCCTAAGCCGGGGCTTCGGTTTCGGCCATGGTGCGGTCGTAGAGCAGTGCGGCGAGCACCCCTCCGACGATCGGCCCCAGGACGTAGAGCCAGAAGCTCGTCAGGTCCCCGGCCACGATCATCGGGCCGAGGGCGCGCACCGGGTTGACCGCTCCCCCGGTGACCGGCCCTGCGATAAAGACCCCGACCGCCAGGGCGAACCCGACGGCTATGGGGGCCGTGGGGGCGGGAGCCCTATCGTCGGTGGCTACCGCCATGACCACGAAGACGAGGATAAAGGTGATGAGAACCTCGACCAAGAACGCCTGCAGGTCCCCGACCCCCTGGGCAGGGTAGGTAGCCGCCAGGTTCGCCTCGCCCCTGGCCGGTCCGCCGAACGTCAGCCAGGTAGCAGCCGCCGCGAGCACGGCCCCAACGAGCTGCGCCCCTATGTAGATGGGGGTGTACCTCCAGGGGAACTTGCCGGCGGCGGCCATCCCCAGGGTGACGGCCGGGTTCACGTGGGCTCCCGACACGTGGCCGACCGCGGCGACCACGGCCGCGAGGGCCAGGCCGAAGGCCAGCGCTATGGCCAGCGAATCGTAGGCGGCGCCGGCCGTCGGCCGGGACAGGATGGCACCTACCGCCACGGCGGTCCCGCCGTAGACCAGGATAAAGGTCCCCACGAGCTCGGCCAACCCCGCGCCGACCATGTGAGAGTCGTCTATCTGGCTCCCGTACAGGCCGCCGCCACCAGACTCTTGTTCCTTCTCGTCCATCGCCCGCCGCGTGCCCCGGCGGACTGTCTCTTCCATGCGCGCCTCTTCTTCCACGCCGACCCCGCCGCGAGGATCGCCGGAAGAGACCCGCCGGGCCCCCCCTCGCACGCTCTCCGCCGCGTACCCGTCGGCGCCCACGCGCGCATCGGTCGGCAGGCCGAACGAGGCCTGCCGCCTCCGCTCCGCTTCCCTCTCGTCTCTCTCGAAATCCATGCTCTCATGCCTCCCAACACCCGGTCTTATGGAGATACCTGGCAGGGTTTCTCAAAAGACTCAAGATCCTCCAACGACGAGCGGACCCGGGATGATCCGGGTCCGCCCTTCGCTGCTGCGCGTTTCTCGAAGAGCAGCGGTTAGAGGCCTCGACGGGTGGTGTCGTCCTCGATGTCTATCTCCTCGCGCCTTACGTCCTCTTCCACTACCTGCGTGTCCTCTACCACGTCCTTGCGGATGCGGACCTCCTCCTTGGCCACGGGCCTCTTGGAGACGACCACCTCTTCCTCGGTCACCGGCACGACTACCTCGTCCTCGCCGATCTCCGTCTCCGTGGCCTCGCCCGAGACGGGCACCCTCTCCACCGAGACCTCCTCGCGGCGGGTGGGCACCTCTATCTGCTCGCGGTCGGTCCTCACGCGCTTGCGGACCCTCATGGCGCCGGCCTCGACCTCGCGGGTGCCGGCGGCGAGCTCCTCCTCGGTGCGCTGCACCCTCAGCTCGTCGCGGTCGTCGAGGTCGGAGCCCTCCCCGGAGATGCCCTCCTCGGCCGGCGAGTGCTCGCGGAACTCCCCGCTCTCGGTGTCGCCCATGGCCATGCCAGGGCCAGCGGAGTAGTCGGCGTAGGAGCCGCGATCTTCGGTGGAGCCGGTCTGCTGGAGGCCGTAGTAGGAGTAGACCTCGTTCTCGAACTCGGGGGTGATCTCCCTATCGTCGTCGAAGGACGGGCCGTTCTTGGCCGTCTCCTTGTCCGTTGCGACCACTATGGCCTGGCGCGAGTCGTCGACCGTGGCCATCTGGAACGGGATCAGGGTGGAGCGGGTCCCGAGGAAGCCCATCTTTACGCCTATGTACTCGGGCTGGTCGTTCTCGTCGACGAACAGGTCGTCGACCTTGCCGATCTTCTGGTCGGAGTGGTCGTAGACCGTGTAGCCTGCGAAGCGGTCCTCTACCGCCGTGAACCCATCGCTACGCTGCTCGTGATCCATGCTCTTCCTCCATCTCTGAGGGCTTACAACATCGCAAGCCGCTCTCTATCAACGACTTGCTACTTGGTGTTACCATGAAGGAACGGCCATAAACCCGCGCTCGCCGTTTTAGGTGTTCCAGAACACCAAAACCTCCCCTATAGGCGAGAATGTGTGTCGTAGCGCACAAGAAACGCCGGTGATCGAACCCCGAGGCGGCCGCGCCCGGGATGCGGTCGGCCCTGTGGCCGGAGCGCCGTGTTAGGAGTGGGGGCTTGCCGCGGTTGCGCCGCGGCCGTTCTCAGATATCGTGATCGAAGCGGGGTTTCTGCATCTCGTTTTCGGCCT
>JADDPU010000572.1 GCA_016781725.1 Rubrobacter sp.
TGAGGGAGTTGAAGAGCCGCTACGGGGAGCGCTGGCCCTACGCCGTCGCCACCGAGCTCGACGGACGCTCTTACTCCCGCGTCCAGAACGTCAAGAGCGAAGAGCAGTTCCTGGACGTCGCAGACGCGCAGGCGCTCCTCAAGCTCATGTGGGGCTCCTACAACGAGGTCTTCAAGGACAAGCTCGGCTTCTCCGGGCGCAACTACCTCAGCGAGATCATGGACGCCCGCAACTCCTGGGCGCATGGTGGGAGCTTCACCGTCGAGGAGACGGGCCGGGCGCTCGACACCATGCACCTGCTCCTTCGCGCCATAAGCGCAGCCCCGGAGGCCGAGGACGTCCAGAAGCATCACCGGGCGGTGATGCGTGAGATCTTCGAGGCTGACCAGCGGCGGGAGGTTCGGCGCGTCACGCGCGAGGTCCCCCAGGCACCGGGCGGGCTCCTGCCCTGGCGGCAGGTCGTGGACCCGCACCCGGACGTAAGAGAAGGCCGCTACCAGGAGGCCGAGTTCGCCGCCGATCTCGCCGAGGTCCTGCACGGAGACGCAGACCCGGAGTATCAGGACCCCAGGGAGTTCTTCGCCCGCACCTACCTCACCGAAGGTATGGTGACCCTCCTCGCGGGGGCCGTCCGTCGGATGTCCGGCGACGGAGGGGACCCGGTAGTCCAGCTCCAGACCGTATTCGGCGGCGGAAAGACGCACTCCATGCTCGCGCTCTACCATCTCTTCGGCGGGGAGTTGTCGCTGCCGGGCGTGCCGGGAGGAGAGAAGGTTGCCGAGGCGGCGGAGCGGGGCGACCTTCCCGAAGCCAGACGGGCCGTCCTCGTCGGCACCGACCTCGATGTGAACACTCCTCGCCACCATCCCGACGCTACGACCAGGACGCTCTGGGGCGAGATGGCGTACCAGATCGGCGGTGCGGGAGGCTACGATCTGGTCGCGGACGCCGATCAGAACGGCACGGCCCCCGGCGCGAGCACGCTCAAGCGCCTCTTCGACGAGTTCGGCCCGGTGCTGGTGCTCGTGGACGAACTCGTCGCTTACGTGAGGAACATCTACGGCAACGACGGGCTGCTCGCGGGATCGTTCGACTCCAACATGACCTTCGTGCAGAACCTCACCGAGGCCGCCAAGAGGTCCGAGCGGAGCATGGTAGTCGTCTCTATTCCCGTCTCGGAGCGGGCGGAAGAGTCGGGCCGCTCGGATATCGAGTTGGGAGGCGAGGTCGGCAAGCTCGTCGCGGAGCGCCTGGAGCAGGTCATCGGGAGGCTGGAGAGCGTCTGGAAACCCGTCGGGGCGACGGAGGGGTTCGAGATCGTGCGCCGCAGGCTTTTCTCTTCGGAGATGAACGATGCGGCCCGCGACGCGGTCGTCTCGGCCTTTGCCAGGATGTACCGCGAGAACCGCAGCGAGTACCCTTCCGAATGCGTGGAGGGCGAGTACGAGAGGAGGCTGCGGTCGGCGTATCCGATCCACCCGGAGCTCTTCGACCGTCTCTACCAGGACTGGTCTACCCTGGAGAAGTTCCAGAGAACCAGGGGTGTCTTGCGGCTGATGGCGGCCGTGATCCACGAGCTCTGGAAACAGGGGGACGCTGCGCTCATGATCATGCCCGGTTCCATTCCCCTCGATGGCTTCAAGGTGCGCAACCAGTTCGTCCGCTACCTGCCGGAAGGCTGGGACGCCGTCGTGGACGCCGACGTGGACGGACCCGACTCCCGCCCCGAGGCCCTCGACCGCCAGGTCGGCAGCCTTGGGAGGCATGCAGCCGCCAGGCGCGTCGCCCGCTCCGTGTTCGTCGGCAGCGCGCCATCTGTGGCCGGACAACGGGTGCGCGGGGTCGAAGAGGTGCGGATTAGGCTCGGGTGCGTGCAGCCCGGCGAGCCTGCCGCCGTCTTCGCCGACGCCCTCGGCCGGCTCTCCGAGGGAGCAGCATACCTTTACTCAGACGGCACCCGCCACTGGTACGACACCCGCCCGAACGTCAACCGCGAGGCTGCCGATCGCGCCCAGCAGCAGCGGCGCGAGGATGTGCTGGATGAGATCGTTGACCGTCTCCGGCAAGCCACCCGCGACAGGGGAGAGTTCGCCCGCGTTCACGTCGCGCCGGACTCGGAACATGACGTCTCAGACGACGCGGTGGCTCGACTCGTAGTGCTCGGCCCGGAGGCCGTTTACAGACATGGTGACCCCGAGAACCCTGCGCTCGTACAGGCTCAACAGATGCTCGATTCCCGCGGCAGCGCGCCGCGGCAGTACCGTAACATGCTCGTCTTCCTTGCCCCCGACCGGGCCAAAGTGGAGATGCTCGAAGGGACAACCCGTCGTCTTCTCGCCTGGGGATCCGTCTTGAGAGACGAGGAGCAACTCAACCTGGATGCTCATGGGCGTCGTCAGGCACAAGAGAACCTTGACAGGTTCGACGACGCCGTGGATTTGCAACTGGAGGAGGCGTACTCGTGGCTCCTCTATCCCGGGCAGCAGACGGCGCAGAACGGCACGATGGGACCTGTGGAATGGAGCCGCGTTAGGATCGGTACCGGTGGTGGATCGCTCGTAGAGAGGGCTTCCCGGAAAGTGATCTCCGAGGGAGCATTGGTCACGAGCTGGGCCCCGGTGATGCTGAAGAGCGAGTTAGACAAGTACCTCTGGCGCGACGGGGAGCACATTGGATTGAGGCAGGTCTGGGATGACCTGGCCAAATACCTGTATTTGCCTCGCCTACGAGACGAAAGCGTGTTCCGCGACACCGTGCGAGACGGGGCGAGTTCCACGGACTTCTTCGGCTACGCACAGGCTGTCTCCGCCGCTGGACGCTACGAGGGCCTCAAGTTCGGGGAGCCCAGTATTGTTGTCTACCTCGACGGCCAGAGCGTGCTCGTTCGACCGGACGCTGCAAGCCGTCAGATCGAAGAGGATCAGAATACGCAGCGTACCCCTTACGACGTTCAAGGCCAGCTCGGTACCGGGCAGTTAGGTGCCGGTGGTGCCGGCGAGGAATACGGAGGCGGCACAAAGACCGGCTTGGGGTTCGATGCCGGGGATGGCGAGCCCGAGCTTCAGTCGCAGTCGCGAAGGTTCTACGGGGTGATCGAGATGGACCCGTCGAGGCTCGGCGGCAACGCGGGTCAGATCGGGCAGGAAGTCGTACGCCACCTCACGTCCATCGCGGGCACAAACGTCGAGATCACGCTTGAGATAAGGGCTGATGCCCCAGAAGGTATCCCGGATCACGTGAAGCACATCGTGTCCGAAAACTGTCGTACCCTGAAGTTCAGAGACTGCGGCTTTGAAGAGGAGTAGCAAGAAGCGTGTCCTCGACCACCTCGGCGGTGTCATCCTCGTCGGCGGCGACCTCGAGACCACCAGACGCATGGACCTCGACCGCGCCGACACCCTCGATATGGCCCGGGACACCGTAGGCCCGAGCACGACCTACATGCGAGGTCTCTGAGCTGCTACAGTCGTCAGAGAAAGTTGAGTCGCTCCGCGCAAAGTG
>JADDPU010000248.1 GCA_016781725.1 Rubrobacter sp.
AGAAGGTCTTCCGGTTCAAGGAGCAGGAGAAGCTGCACGAGGAGATCATCGACTCGGGGCTCGCCAAGATCTACACCGCGCACCTCGAGATCGCCAAGAAGATCGCCGAGGACGAGGGCGTCGAGCTCAAGACGACGCTCCTGGCCGGCAAGCCATTCGAGCAGACCCTGAAGTACGTGAACGAGGTCAACCCGACGATGGTGGTGATGGGCCGCATCGGCTACCACTCCGACGACGAGATGGACATCGGCGGCAACACCGAGAACATGATGCGCTACCTGCCAACCAACGTGCTCATAACCAACTTCGAGTACCAGGCCCCCGACCTCTACACCGCCGAAGAGCACATGACCTGGACCAAGGAGGCCCTCGAGAGGCTCGACCGCATCCCCGGCTTCGTAGTCGGCATGGCTACAGGCGCGATCATCCGCTACGCCATCGAGAAGGGCTACACGGTGATCACCACCGGCGTGATTGACGAGGTCATCAAGAGCATCCTCCCCCCCGGCGCGATGGAGTCGATGCGCGCCATCGGCGACCAGATGCGCGCCGCCGAGGCCATGGGCGAGGACCAGCCCATCGACTCCCTCTTCAAGGACTTCGACGAGCGCACCGCTGAGAAGGCCAATGGTAACGGGACCAACGGCCACAAGAACGGCGCGAACGGTGACGACGCCGCCGCGAAGCAGGAGATCTTCGAGGCTGGCCGCGGCGGGTTCGGCAAGAGCGAGGACCAGGGCGACATAGCTGGAGTCTCGGCCGAGGTGCGGGACGAGATCCGGCGCGCTGCGCAAGGGCAGGACCGCTTCGAGTGCGACGTCTGCCGCTACGTGGCCAAGGGCAAGCCCGCGAGGTGCCCGGTCTGCGGCTCGGGCCCGACCCACTTCCACGCGGTCGACTCAGAGATCGCGACCACCGGCGAGGGCGAGAACCTGAACCTCTCCGAGGTCTACGACGGCCGCGAGCTGCACTGGACCGACGACGCCCGCGCCCTCCTCGACTCCCTCGAGGAGTGGCAGGAGCAGCGCCGGGTCAAGGCCCGCGTCGAGAAGAGCGCGCTCAAGAAGGGCTACACCACGATCACCCGCGAGTACGTCGAGCAGCAGTACCGCGAGGAGACAGGCCGCGAGGCCCCCGAGGTGAAGTCCGGCGGCTGCCCTGTAAGCCACGCGAAAGAGCAGGTGCAGGAGACGACGGGCGCCAGGTGCCCCATCGACCACAGCGCCTTCCAGAAGGCGGGCGCGCTTGTCCCCGAGGGCGGCTCCAAGGAGTTCACTTGGACCGAGAGCGCCATCGAGCGCCTCAACCGCGCCCCCAAGGGCTTCATGCGCAATATCTCGCGCAACATGACCGAGAAGCTCGCCCGCGAGCGGGGTGTCACCCACATAGACCTTCCGCTCGTCGAGGACTCGCTGACCGGGGCCCGGACGACGATGGAGGACGTCATAACCGGCAAGGTCTCCATCGCCGACCTCGCGAGAGACACGGGCGAGAAGATCGAGGCCGAGAACGGAGAGGCCCCGCACCCGCCGATGACCGTAACGATGGTCTGCACCACCTGCGGCGAGGAGTTGCAGGGCGTCCAGCCCCCCGAAGAGTGCCCCGTCTGCGGCGCCCCTGGCGAGGACTTCGAGGCCAGAGAGCTCTAGGAGCAACACGACCCCACGAGGCCCCGGCCCCCGCGACTACGGGGCCGGGGCCTCTGTCTTTAGGAGAAGCGATGGCGAAGACGCACAAGGTCACTTTCAAGAAGAGCGGCATAACCATAGACGTGGCAGAGGACGAGTACATCCTCGAGGAGGCCGAGTACGCCGGGCTCCGTCTCCCCTACGACTGCCGCAGCGGCACCTGTACCACCTGCATCCAGAGGTGTCTCGAAGGCGAGATCGACCAGGACATGGCCTTCGCCATCGGCGACGAAGAGTTAGAGCAGGGTCTACGCCTCATCTGCATCGGCAGCCCCCTCTCGGACGTGGTGCTAGACGCCTAATTCTCGCTATCCCACAAAGATCAGGTGCCTACCAGTGCTAGATTCGTAGCTCCGCGACGTGCCCGAAATGCGAGTCGCGTGTAACGAGCGCGAGTCCGTGACGAAGCGCGATAGCGGCGATCCAGATGTCGTTCTCCAGGATGGGGTGTCCGATCCTCCTCAGCCCGTTCCTGACCTCCCCGTAGAAGCGAGCAGCCGTCTCGTCCACGGGCAGAACGTTCGAGGCAGCGGCGAAATCTTCGAGCCTCTCCAGATTCTCTCCCACCCTCCGAGACTTCATCGCCCCGAAATACAACTCGCCCAGGGCAACGGCGGGGATGAAGATTTGCTCCGTTGGCGTGCGCCTGAGCCGATCAAGAACCCCCGCCTCTTCCTCGAAGGCGGCGACAATGACGTTGGAGTCGAGCAGAAAGCCGCTGCGCTCGGCTCCGACTACCACCCCTCCTCGTCTACCTTCTCGCAATCTTCTTCGACGGCGCGCCGGATCTCTTCGAGGTCATCTTTGGGAATAGTACCCGCGAAGGCCAGCACTGCCCCACCCGTAGCCCCCACCGAACGTGGTTGCTGCGGTCCAGCCGGCCCGCGAGCTGCCAGTTCTCGGGAAAAATCGAGGACCTTGAGCTTGTCCCGAACGCCAAGGGCATCGAGTTGCTCGATCACCCGTCGCTTGATCTCCTCTTCCTCGGAGCCTCTCTTCGCGATATCTGACATCTCCGGCTCCCTTCTCGTTCGGAGTTCTCGGCTAGTGACATCGGCTGTAGCCTCGTCCGCATCGGCCACCCTTACCGGCATCGTACCAGGCGCCTGAGCTTCCAAGCGGTTGCCACGGCACCATCATACTTCTGCTCGTTATAGGCGACGAGGAGCTGGAGCAGGGCCTGCGCCTCATCTGTATCGGCAGCCACTCTCGGACGTGGTGCTAGACGCCTAGATAGAGTGTGCTTCGGCGGCAACTCTCCATCTGTGAAGGTAGGCAGAGTCTTCTAATACTTTCGTGTTCTCCTCCGTATACTCAAGAAACCAACCCATGAGGCCATCCCAATCCTCCATACGGCCACCGTCCCTCAAGCTCCATCCGATCTCCTCAAGGGTCCAGTTCGACTTGACGCTGTTTCGAAGCATGGAAGTGCAAGCCCAGTTCGAGGGGTCGTCGGTGCCTCCCTTGGCGACAGGGACGATATGGTCAATGGTGGGCCAGAGCTCCCAGAAAGCGACGTGACTTTCGCTCATCTTTCCACTGGGAGGATACGGAAACTCGTGCGGTAACAGCAAAGAGATCAGGACCAGAGACGCGGGAAACACGAGCCTCTCTCCGCTGTAACGATCAATGAAACCGTCTCTCACGAACGTCTCGACCATCTGCTTTCGCGAGTAAGATCTCCTCGTCTTCTCTACCTGCTGAAAGGGGTATTCGAGTTGCAGTAGCCTACCGGCTTGCTCCGCGTCGCCATCCGATAGGGAAGCGCAAACTCTGGAGAGGATCAAAGCCTTGTCGTCTACCATCCCCGA
>JADDPU010000512.1 GCA_016781725.1 Rubrobacter sp.
GAGGCCGCCGAGGCCTACGTGGAGCGCGCCCGCGCGAAGGAGGTTTAGCCGCCGAAGGATCGCTCATCCCGGATGGTTAGTCTAGAATCCGGCGCAGCAGGTGGGGCCTGCCAGACGGCGGGGAGAGCCCTGCCGCCCGACCGAACCGTTCTAGGGGGATGGGTAGATGACGGAGGAAGCGAGAGGGGCGGGACAACAGGAGCGGGGGCTGCGGCGCGAGCTGCGTTTCTGGGAGGCGATAGCGCTCTCCATCGCGATCATGGCGCCTGGGGCGGCTATGGCCCTCAACGGCACGGCGACTGCCGGTCTGGTTGGGCGCGCGGTGCCGCTGGTGTTCGTGCTCGCCACCGTGGGCATATTGTTCGTCTCCTACGCGTTTATCCGGCTCACCTCGTACTTCAACCACGCGGGGTCCGTCTACGCCCTCTCGGGGGCCACGCTCGGCCCGAGGGCAGGCTTCTTCTCCGGCTGGGCGCTTCTGGGTACCTACCTGTGCTTCACGGCGGGGTCCACCGCCGAGGTCGGCCTCTTCGGGCAGGAATTCCTGGCCTCGACGGGCCTCCCCGAGGTCGACTGGGTGGTGATAGCGCTGGTCGCGGCGGCGCTCATCTGGGTGCTCGCCCACGGGGACGTCCGCGTGGTGACGCGCGCGCTCCTCAGCATGGAGGGGCTCACGGTAGCCCTGATCCTGGTGCTCGTGGTGGTGATCTTCGCCCGCCTCTTCGGCGGGGCGGCCCCAGGTGGGCAGGAGTTCACGCTCTCGGCCTTCGCGCTGCCTAAGGGGGTGGATTTCGGTACGCTTGGACTTGCGACGGTCTTCGGGATCCTCTCTTTCGCCGGCTTCGAGGGAGCGGCCTCCCTCGGCGAGGAGACGGACAACCCGCGCCGCAACATCCCCCGCGCCATAGCGGCGGCCGTGGTGACCATGGGCGTCTTCTACGTGATCGTGATGCTCGCCCAGACTCTGGGCTTCGGCGTGGACCGGGCCGGCACCGAAGGCTTCGCCGGCGCGTCCTCACCTTTAGGCGAGCTCTCCACGAACTATATAGGGCCGGGCATGGCCGCGGCCATCAACTTCGGCGTCATGGTCAGCGCGTTCGCAAGCGCCCTTGGGACGGCGACGGCGGGCTCGCGCATGCTCTTCGCCCTCTGCCGCGACGGCTTTCTCTCCCGGCGCCTGGGCGAGACCTCGGCCCGCACGGGGGCGCCGGCCAACGCCCTGGCCGCCGTGATGGCGGTCGGGATAACCACCTTCGTGATCCTGCGCATAGGCGGGGTCTCGGCGGTGAACGCGTTTTTCTACCCGGCCACCGTCGGGGTGCTGACCCTACTCGTGGCCTACATCGTCACGAACGTGGGCGCCTTGAGGTTCCTCTTCCTGAGCCGCAGGGTGCCGACCTGGGAAGCCGTCTTCCCGGTTGTCGGGCTCATGATCCTGCTTTACGTGATCTACAAGAACGTCTACCCGGCGCCGGACTTCCCTTTCAATCTCTTCCCTTACATCGCGGCGGCCTGGCTCCTGATAGGGGTAGGCTCTGTCCTGTTCGTCCCAGGCCTCGCAAGCCGCATCGGCGCGAACCTCGCCGAGCGGGAGGGCATGGCGGCCGGAAGGGACGGGTAGGGCTACCCGGCGAAGCGTCCCCGCAACGAGCCCAACCGCTTCGTCCGGCGCCTCCGGTCTCTCCCGTGGACCGGGAACCCGCGGTTTTCGCGGCCGGATCGTCTAGAGTATCCGGGATGGCGGACCTATGGTGAGCCGGAAGGAACTAGACGAGCGAGAGGAGTGCACGGTGGGCGGCGAAAAACTGAGCGCGGGCGACTACTTCAGACCTGCTCTGCCCCGGGGCGTGTTCGCGGCCATCCTGACCCCGATGGACGGGGACCTTTACCCCGACCACCGGGCATTCGCCGCCCACTGCCGTAGGCTGCTGGAGGCAGGGTGCCACGGTCTGGCCGTCTTCGGGACGACCGGGGAGGCAAACTCCCTCTCCGTGGACGAGCGGCTCGCGGCGCTCGAAGCCCTGGTCGAGGGTGGCGTTCCGGGCGAGTCCATGCTGCCGGGGACGGGGTCCTCCGCCTTGACCGACACCGTCCGCCTGAGCCGCGCGGCGCTGGAGGTGGGGGCGCGGGGGGTGTTGGTGCTGCCGCCGTTCTACTACAAGGGCGTCGACGACGACTGCCTGTTCCGCTTCTTCGCCGAGGTCGTCGAGCGGGTGGACGACGACCGGCTGCGGGTGTACCTCTACCACATACCGCACCTGACGGGCGTCGGGTTCGGGTTCGGGGTGATCTCACGCCTCCTCGAGGCCTACCCAGGCGTCGTGGTCGGCACGAAGGACAGCTCGGGGGATAAAGAACGCATCACCACCCTCTGCCGCGAGTTCCCCGGCTTCCACGTGCTCGCCGGCACCGAGACGCTCCTGCTCGACACCCTCAGGGAGGGCGGCGCCGGCTGCATCTCCGCCACCGTCAACGTTACCTCGCGGCTGGCCCGCCGCGTCCACGACGCTCACGAGGCGGGGGAAACCGACGAAGCCGAGGATCTGCAGCGACGCCTCACGGAGCTGCGCGCGCTCATCGAGGCTTATCCCATGATCCCCGCGCTCAAGCGCCTCACCGCCGAGTTGACGGGCGACGAGTACTGGCGCAACCTCAGGCCACCACTGTGTGCGCTGGACGAGGCCCGGGCGGAGGAGCTTCTCCTTCGGTTGCCGCTCTCCGAGTTGCTCTAGTCGCCGCCGGCCTCAGGAAGAGAGCAGCTCTTCGAAGCCTGCCTCGTCCAGGATCGGGACGCCCAAAGCTTTGGCCTTCTCAAGCTTCGAGCCGGCCTCCTCGCCGGCGAGCACGTAGTCGGTGTTCTTGCTCACCGAGGAGGTGAAGGTGCCGCCCGCCGCCTCCAGCCGCCCGACAAAGTAGCCGCGGGGCCTGCCTAAAGTCCCGGTGATGACCACGCGTTTGCCGACGAGCGGCCCTTCGGCGGGACCCGTAGCATCGCGCTCGAAGTCGAGGCCGCGTTGGATGAGGCGCCGGATCAGATCCCTGTTGTCCTCGAGGCCGAAGTACTCGATGACGGCGCGGGCGACGACCTCGCCGACGCCGGCTATCTCGGTCAGTTGCTCCACGGCGACCCCGCGCATCAGGTCCGAGCCTGAGAACCTCCCGGCGATGAGGCCGGCCGTCACAGCCCCGACGTGGCGGATGCCCAGGGCGTAGAGGACGCGGGGAAAGGGCTGGTCCTTGCTCCTCTCGATGGCCCGGATCAGGTTCTCCGCGCTCTTCTCGCCGAAGCCCTCGAGCGGGACGAGTTGCTCGGCCTTCAGATCATAGACCTCCGCAACGTCCTTTATGAGGCCGAGGTCGAAGAGGCGGGTGGCGAGCTTCTCGCCGAGGCCGTCGATGTCCATAGCGGTCTTCGAGGCCCAGTGGATGATGTGCTCGAGCGCCTGCGCCGGGCAGCGGGCGTTCACGCAGCGCGTCACAGCCTCGCCCGCGGGGCGGGAGACGGGCTCCCCGCACACGGGGCAGTGGGTAGGCATGGTGAACTCCCGCTCTGTGCCGTCGCGTTCTTCGGTCACTGCCTTGACTACCTGAGGGATCACGTCCCCGGCGCGTTCGATCACCACCTTGTCGCCGACGAGGATGCCCTTCTCCTTTACGTAGTCCTCGTTGTGCAGCGTCGCCCGGGAGATCACCACCCCCCCGACGTTCACAGGCTCGAGCACCGCCTGGGGCGTCAGGGCGCCAGTCCTTCCAACGTTGACGATGATGTCGAGCAGCTTCGTGCGCCCGGCGAGCGGCTCGAACTTGTAGGCGATGGCCCACCGCGGGGCTTTCGCGACGGAGCCAAGGGCGAGCTGCTGGTCGCGGGAGTCCACCTTTACCACGACGCCGTCGATCTGGTAAGGGAGCGACTCGCGCTGGCGGGCCGCCTCCTCGCACTCTTCTATGACGGACTCGATGGATTCGTGCAGCCTGTACGGGTTCGACCGCAGGCCGTAGCCCTTCAGGGCGTCGAGCATCCCGGAGTGGCTCTCGAAGTCCCCCGCGCCCTCGCCGATGCCGTAGAGGTAGATCTTGAGGGGCCTCCTGGCGGTGATCTTCGGATCGAGCTGCCGGATGGAGCCGGCGGCGGCGTTGCGCGGGTTGGCGAAAGGGGGCTTTCCCTCTTCCTCCTGCCGCCGGTTGAGACGCTCGAAGTCTTCGAGCGTCATGTACACCTCGCCCCGCGGCTCCAGGACCTCGGGGGGACCGTCGTCGAGCCTCTCCGGGATGGAGCGGACGGTGCCGAGGTTCTGCGTCACGTCCTCGCCGACCGCGCCGTTGCCGCGCGTGGCGCCCCGGACGAACCGCCCGTTCTCGTAGCGCAGCGAGACGGCGAGGCCGTCGATCTTCCGCTCGGTCACGTAGCGCGGAGATTCGTCGTCGCCGAGCAGTCGCCTGACGCGGGCGTCCCACTCCCGCAGCTCGTCGAGCTTGCGGGCGTTCGCCAGCGAGAGCATCGGGACGGCGTGACGGACCTCCACGAAGCCCTCGATGGGCTCCCCGCCCACCCTCTGGGTCGGGGAGTCAGGGGTGAGGAGCTCGGGGTGCTCGCCTTCGAGGGTTTCGAGCTCGTTGTAGAGGGCGTCGTACTCGGCGTCGGAGATCTCCGGCGCGTCCTCTATGTAGTAGCGGCGGTTGTGGTAGCGGACCCGCTCGCGTAGGCCCTCGATCCTCTCCCGAATGTCCGTCTCCTCGACCACCGGACGGATTATACGCGCGGCCGCCCGCCGTCCCAAGAGGACCCTAAGCCTCCACGCGCCGCACCGGCCAGCCGAGCTCCCGGCCTTGGTGATCTACGAAAACGAACTCTTTACCCCGGGGATCTACGTCCCGCACGACCGCGACGACGTACGGGTAGGTGAGGGCCTGGGTCAGGATCGCATCCGGTGGCGGCTCTTCAAGTGCGAGCCTGACCGTGACCCTGCCCCCTCTAAGGCTGGCCGACTCGACGCCGAGTGAGTACCCTCCGGTCGGCTTCTCTCCCCAGTAGGAGATCAGGTAAGTGCCAGCCCCGGAGTCAGGGACCTCAGCCCCGAGCTCACCGGAGAGGGTTGACGCTGAAGGGGCCAGGACCACGCCTGGTTTCCTGGGACCCTGCCCCGGAGCATCCGAGTAGATTCGCCCGACGCGCAGTTCGCGCGGTTCCTCAGGGAGAGGAGTGGAAGCGTTGTCGCTGGCGGAGCACCCGGCGGCGAGCAACAGGAGCGCCAGCATCCCCACGCGTGCCATTAGGCGCCGATCTACCCGCGGCAGAGCACCCCGACTTGGCCGGTGGTCAGCGCCGCCTGTCCTCTGGTCTCGGCGCGCCCGCCCTGGCGCAGCCCGTGCAGTTGGCTTCTCTGGAGGTAGTGATCCAATCATCCTCGTTTATCGGCCTGCCGCAGTACGTCTCCCTCATCTGGGGTTTGGCCACGTGTACCCTGCCGAGCCCGTTGGCCTGGCGGATGTTCACGCCCGCCCCCTGGCCCGCCCGCCCGGTAGCCGGGCCTCTACGCTACGCTTTTCGACCACTAGTCGCCTCCTCGTCCTCGTAGATCCAGCCCCGGCTAGCACCACCGTCGCGGCGGCGACGATCTCGGCCTGCGCGCCGCAGGGTTGCCCTTCAGAATGCCGGTCGTCGGCCCCGATTACAACCCGTTCCGGCGCACCAGAGCTACCGGGACAGATCGCGAAGATCCAGAACTGGCGAGATTGGGCCGCGCAGGATGCCATGCGCGGACCCCCGAGGACGGTAGGAGAGGTAGGGGACTGCCAGGCGTGCGGCCGGCGCGGTCTTGCTCTGGTTTCTACGGGGAGACTTCCCCGCGACCGAGCCACCTGTCCGAGCGCTCCTTGAGCCAGGTCGTCCGCAACCTCTTGGCCGCGCCCCTTGCGGGCATATCCTCCGGCGAGAGCTCGTCTACGCGCTTGTAGAAGACCTTCCCGTTGCTCGTCAGCGCAACCAGCCCCTGTTCGGCTTGCCTGCGATCCTCGGAAGCCAGCCGCCGCAACGCCTCAGGCGACTCCCCCGGCAGCGGATCGCCAAGCAGCTTGGCGAGCTGGCCGTCCTTGCGCAGCTCCAGCTCCCGACGCTCCGATTGGATGAACGGCTTCCAGGCGGCGGCTATTCGGGCCCGGTTTCTCTCCTCGGCCCGCTCCCGATCCAGCTCCCGCGCGCGCTTTCTATCCAGCGCCTCCCGCTCCTGTACCGCCCCGAGCGCCTCTTCCGGCGATCCCCCGGTGCTCTGGGCCCGGTCGTTCGCCCGGTGCCCCAGAACGTTCTCCGGCGATTCGGATGCTCTCTGCCCCTCGTGCATGGTTCTTCCTCTCGTTGGGGGTGGTCCCCCTTGCCGAGATGATGATACTATTCTTTCTAAGCCGCCGTCGCCCGGCGAGGTCCCGAGAGCCCTTCCGGTCTTGTTTCCTACTCGCTTTAGGCTTTCGTTGACCGGTGGCGCAAGCCTGTCGGATCTTCGTTTACGCTTGCTCTGAGTAGTGCTCGCGGACGGCGTCGTCGAAGGCGCCCGAGGGGTCCTCCATGCGTGGGGCGGACTCTACGGTAGTCGCGTCGTAAGGGAGAGAGACGCGCTCCCTTTCGGCGTCGACCTCCAGCCGGTCGGCCGGGACGGGGCGGCCGTTCACGACTACGTACTTGAGGACGTCGCTCGGGGCGTCATAGACGGTGTCGTCGACCCGTCCGATCTCCTCGCCCGCGGCGTCGTAGACCCCGTAGCCCTCCATCAGGGTGTAGGGGTTATCTGCCCGGTGGTCCTTCTCCTCCATGGTCTCTCCTCCGGTGGCGGGGATAGGCGCGTGTGCGTATGATACTTTGGCGTGGGCGGCAGAACAGATCCCGGTCGTAACGCACGCAGCCTGAAGGCTTTCTCGCTCTTGCTCGTGCTCCTCATGGCGGCCTCGCTGCTGCTCGTTCACGCAGCCTCCTACGAGCCCGCCGTCTCTTACGTGTTGCTGTACTTTACGGCCTCCGTCGGGATCATCGCGGCGGCGGTGGTCGTGCCGCTGCTGCCGACCGAGCAGTTCACCAGCGGGTTCTGCGGCTCCATCTACGCGCTGTACGCGGCCGTGGTCGCCATGATGGTCTTCTTCTCCGGCGGGGTCTCGAGCGAGCTCTACGTGCTCTTTTTCCCGCTGCTCCTTGCGGCGGCGCTGCACGGGTCCTGGCGGGTGGTGCTCGCCGCCCTCGCAGCCGTCCTGTTCTGCTACGCCTTGGCGATGCTGCCGGGCCTTCTGGAGGACGGGACGGGGGAGGAGATCGCCTCGCTAATCTTCTACCGGTTCGCCGCCCTGGCGCTGACGGGAGTGTTCCTACTCTTCGCCGCCAGGGGCGTGCTCGGGGCCAGGGGGGCCGACGACTTCGCCGCCGATGACGGCTCGGTGCTCCTAGAGCGCGTCGAGGAAGAGCTCGCGGCGCGCAGGGGGGTGCAGGTGGCGGTCATCCTCGTCGATCCCGGCGGGGAGGTCAGGGACCTCGACCTCCTCCTCGAGAGGGTGTGGTCGCGCATCGGGGAGCCGGTCTTGCTCGGGGAGGGGAACCTCTTCGGGGTGACCGTGAGCGGCGTAGACGAGGGGGGAGCGGAGAGCGCGGCGCGGCGCGCCCTGGCCGCGGCGAGCTCTTTGGGCGCCAGGGACGCCCGGGCGGGGGTGGCGATCTACCCCCGCGACGCCCGCTCCGCCGAAGACCTGCTGGTAGCGGCCGGAAGGGCGCTCGAGGCCGCCTTCGAGGTCGAGTCCCCGAGCGCCATAGTCCTGGCCGGCAGGGGCCCGTCGGGCGAGCGCTACCGGGCAGCCCGCTGAAACCCTTTCGGGGCCCGTTCGTACCGATGATATAATCCACTACGTTGTTTGCAGGCCTAACGATTGCCGGGGGTGGGCGGCGCAGATGGGAAGATTTACCAGGGCGATCCGCGGTTTCTTCGGGAGGTTTCTCTCGGGGGTAGAGCAGCGCAACCCCGAGATACTGCTCGAAAACGCAGTCCAGGACGAGCTAGATAACCTGAAAAAGCTGCAGGTCGCGGCGGCCCGCACGATGGCCTACGAGAAGATGCTCGCCAACGACGCCGCCTCGAAGCAGAAGATCCTCGTAACCAAGGAGCGCCAGGCGCGCGAGCTTGCGAGCAGGGGCCAGCGGCAGGCCGCCATCGAGGTGGTCCAGCAGAAACAGGAGGCGGAGGCGAGCCTGGCGGAGATAGAGGGCCGTCTCGAGGAGGCCCGCAAGAACTCCCAGGAGATGGAGCAGGCCTTCCGCGACCAGGAGCGCCGCTACAACGACGTGGTGCGCGAGCGGGCCTCCCTCATGGAAGAGCACCAGCGCTCGCGCGCCCTGCGCACCGCCAACGAGGCCCGCTCGAACATCTCCCTCTCGGACTCCTCGCGCGACCTGGAGAAGGCCAGGCAGTCGATCCGCCAGACCTCTTTCGAGGCCGAAGCCATCGGCGAGCTTGGCACTAGCGAGACCGAGCGCCAGATAGCCGCCGCCGAGGTGGACATAAAGCGCCTCGACGCCGAGCGGGAGCTGGAGATGATGGAGATCGAGCTGGGCCTGCGCGAACCGGAATCCATCGAGGCCGCCCCTACCGAGCGGCCCGCGGAGCCCCCGGAACAGGAGGCGCCCCGTGGTCAGTAGAAGCAGCGTCTCCCGGCGCCTGCTAGTGCGCCTGGCGCCCCTCGGCTCCTTCGCGGGCCTCGGCACGATCGCGGTAGTGCACGACGCCTACGTCCTCGCCGGCCTGTTGGGTCTCGGGGCCGTGGCAGCGGGGAGACGACTCTTCGACCGGCGCGAGAACGCCCGCAAGGAGCTTGTGGGCCGGGTGCGGGAGAACAGGCGGGAGCTGTTGCGGGTGGCGAGGGAGGACCGCATCGCGGCGCCGCAGATGAAGCGGCTCGCGGCGCTGCAGGACGGGCTATTGGAGAGCTGGGAGCTCATGCCGCACGAGTTCAGGCCGCTCCTGGACGAGGACATTTTCACCATCGTCGGCGAGGTCGAGGGCGCGGCCCGCCTCGCCAGGCGCCGGGCGGCCTTGAGGCGGCATTTGGAGAGCGTGGACCGGCGCGGGATCTCCCACCGCATAGAGGAGCTCACGAAGGATCTTGCGGGGTTGGACCCGGGCTCGCCCTTACGGGCGCCCTTCGAGAGCGCGCTCGAGGGACGGCGGGGAGAGCTCGCCAGCTACGAGGCCATCCTCGGCGGCATCAGCATGATCAACGCCCAGCTCGAGAGCGCCGAGAGCCTGCTCGGTAACCTGCGCGGGGAGCTGCTGGCCCTGGACGACAGCCTGGTCTCGGGCGTGCACGACCCCGGCCTCGCGCAGCTCAAGGAGCGGATCGCCTACTTCCGCCGCGGCCTCGACGAGGTTACCCGGCGCGTCGAGACCCTGCCCGCCACGGAAAGGATGCCGGCGAGATGAGCGAGGACCGCAGCACGCCGAGGCAGAGCTTCTTCTCCCGGGTATTCACCAACAACGCCGAGGGCGAGGGGACCGCGATCTACTCCTCGGAGCAGGTTGGCGCGGGGACGTCGCCGGCGGATACCTCCGAGGCCCAGGGCTTCACGGTAGAGCGGGCGGCCGAGGTCATCAGGAACCTCCCGCCCGAGGTGCCAAGACCCGCAGCCGTGCGCATCGTGCGGGGGACGCTCGAGGCCGCGGGGATAGACATCGCCAAGCTCGCCTCCTCTACCGAGACCCGAGAAGCCAGGCTCAACTCCGAGATAGACCTGAGCGAGACGCGCATCCAGCAGCTCAAGGACGAGACCGAGGACGTGATCCGATCCCTCGAAGACGAGATCCGCAAGGCGCGCGAGGCCAGGAACTTCGGCGTCGCCGAGGAGGAGCGGAAGATCGCCGCCGCCGAGGCGGGCCTCGAGGATGTGGACAGGGTGCGCGACTTTTTCAACCTGCCCTACCAGGACGCGCCGCCGGACGACCCGACCGCCGGGGAGGAGACGCAGGTTCTCGAGGGCGCGGACGAGGAAGACGAGACGCAGATCCTCCGCCGCCCCGACCCCCTCTCCGACTCCGAAGACTACTGGGACACCAGGGGCAACCAGGGCCAGTGAGCATCCCCCGCCGCCTGGGACGTCTGGCCCAGGGTTTCGTCTTGAGCCTCCAGGAGGACGAGCGCTTCCGCGAGAGGCTCCGCGCGAGCCGCGAGCGCAGCGAGGTCCTCAGAAGCGCCTTCGAGGCCGCCTGGAAGGGAGCCTCCGAGGAGTGGCGCCGGGCGGAGGAGCGCCGCGTCACCGAGGAGGCGGCCACAGGAGAAGAAGGACGAGGCCCACGAACCTCCGGGTGGCGTTCCGCCTCCACGACTTTTATCCCAAGGAGGTACCCGGCCGAGGTCCTCGCCGCCTATAACAGGCTCGGCCTGGTCCCCGGCTCCTCGATGGAGGACGTGGACAGGAAACGCCGCGAGCTGGTCAAGCGCTTCCACCCCGACCGCTTCTCCAACCCGGACAAGCGCACCCGCGCCGAACGCGTCACCGCCGAGATCAACGCGGCCCACGACGCCATAGAACGCCACCTGACCAAACGGCGGTGACGCGTTCGGCAGCTGCCGCTCTCTATTGACGGCGTGGAGAGGAATTAAGCCCGGGCGCTACGCACCAGCTCGCCGCGCACTATGAGGCGGTTCTCGAAGGACGGGATCGGGGTGCAGGTCTGGAGGGAGACGACGGTCTTGCCCTCCACAGGATAAGTCACCCAGAAGTCGTCGGGCTCGACCGTCAGGCGGTCGTAAACCTCGAAGGTGTACCTGTGTCCGTCGGCGCTCTTGATCAGGATCCTGTCCCCCGGCATCATCTCGGCGAGCTCGTAGAAGGCGTAGGGGACTCTGGTTCGAGGGAAGCCCAGGGCGTGCCCGGCTATGAAGGTGTTGGAGCCCTCCCGCCAGGGTAGGCCGCTGCCGCTCAGCCGGAGAAGACCTTCCCTATCCAGCTCGGCCTGGGTGGAGCCTGTGGGTAGCGCAACGCCCCTCAACCCCAGCTTCGGCACGGTGAGCGTGATGGTGTCGGCCGGGACCTTCCCGGCGGGTCTCGGTACCTCAGGGGGGGGACCGGGGGGGACCTCGAGGTCCGGGGAGTTCTCGCCGAGGAGCGTGCCGGTGTTCTCGACCTCCGCCGTCCTGAGCTCGACCGAGGCCGTCTCCGTCTCTGGCACTATCGGGAGGACCAGCAGGCCAAGGAGTACCAGCGGGATCAGCAAGAGGGAAGCTTTTGGACTACCGATCACCCCTAAGGAGTATACCAAGCCGGCGCCTTTTACCGTTAGAATGGCACGCGTGAGAGTAGACGCCCTGATCGAGGACTTCGCCGCGCACCTCGCCGAGGACCCCGGCACTAGCCCCCGCACTGCTGAGTTCTACGTGGCCGACCTGCGCGAGTTCGCCCGTTTTCTCGACGAGAGGGGCATCAGCGAGGTCGAGACCGTCGGCGTCGGGGCCGTGATGGAGTTTCGCAATCACCTTTTAGAGGAGAACCGCAAGCGCTTTACGGTCTACCGCAAGGACGCCGCCGTCAGGCGGTTTCTCGACTGGGTGAGGACCTCGACCGACGCGGAGCTGGACTTCGACCCGATAGAGCCGATGCACCAGCCGCTCGACCAGCAGATAACCTTCCTCGAAGACGACGAGGCGCAGCAGCTCCTCTCCTTCCCGCTGAACACCCGCGACGAAGCCAGGGACGCGGCCCTCATCAGGCTCATGCTCGACACCGGCGTGACGGTGAGCGAGGTCCGGGGCCTGCTCAGGAGCGACGTGGACCTCGAAGCCGCCCAGGTCCAACTCGGCGGTCCCGGCTCCCACCTCGCGCCCCGCGCCCGCCGTCTCTCCCGGGAGACCGTAGAAGCCGTCCGCCGCTATCTCCGGATGCGCGACGACGAGACGCCCGAGCTCGTGGTAGGCCGCGCAGCCCGTCCCGTCACCACCTCAAAGACGGTGCAGAACGCCATCTGGAAGCGCTGCGACCAGGTCGGGATGTGGCGCGTCTCGCCAATGATCCTGCGCCACACCTTCGCCGTGAGGTTGCTGCGTCGAGGCGCCTCTCTAGGCGAGCTCAAAGAAGCCCTGGGCGTCCGCGACACCTCCAACATCGGGGTGTACAAAAAGTTCGTCTAGACCGCCCCGCGGTTGCCCGCCGCGAGAGGTAGCGTAACCAGCAGAGACCTTCCGGCGTCTAAGGAAAAACAAAGGCCACATTTCACGCTGCTCGTCGATTGCTCGTCGATGGCTGGGCCACCGCCGGGATTCGACGGAACGGGGTATGGGATAATGGGGACGCAAGTAATAAATCGCCCAGGTTATGGAGGGAT
>JADDPU010000159.1 GCA_016781725.1 Rubrobacter sp.
CTCGAAGCCCTGGAAGACCAGCGTCTTCAGGTTGGCCCGCGCGGCGTAGAGGGCCGCCGTGTACCCGGCGGGACCAGAGCCGACTATTACCAAATCATACGTGTCCTGAGGCATCTAAAACTCTCTCCTTAAATGCAAAGCCTTCAACTATCCTATTTTAGTACATCGCGCAACCCGTAAGGCTCAACCGTTCACACCCGGCACGCTCGGCGCCCCCACTAATCGCGCCAGTCGGCCAGGAACTTCTCCTGCTCGGGGCTCAGGGCGTCGACGCCCATGCCGCCCGCGTCGAGCTTCGTGCGGGCTACCTCGTCGTCTATCGCCTTGGGAAGCAGGTGGACCCTGTTCTCCATCGAGGCGTGCTCTTTCGCCAGGTGGTAGGCGCACAGCGCCTGGATGGCGAAGGTAAGGTCCATGATCTCGACCGGGTGCCCATCGCCTGCCGTCAGGTTCACCACCATTCCGCGCCCCACGAGGTGCAGCCTCTTGCCGTCCCCCAAAGAGAACTCCTCGACGTTGCGGCGCACCTCGCGGCCGCCGGTCGCCTGCGCCCGCAAGCCCTCAACGTCTATCTCCACGTCTACCCCGCCTGCGTTCGCAAGGATGGCCCCGTCGCGCATCCGCTCGAAGTGGTCATTCGTAAGCACGTCGCGGCTCCCTGTGGCGGTTATAAACACCTCCCCGATCTCCGCCGCCTCCAGGGCCGGCAAAACGTCGAACCCGTCGGCGTAGGCTTCGAGACCACGCACGGGGTCCACCTCGCAGACAGATACCCGCGCCCCCAGGCCCGCCGCGTAGCGCGCGATGCCTTTGCCGCACCAGCCCCGTAGCCGAGCACGACTACGCGCTTGCCGCCGACCATCAGGTTTGTGCTCTGCATGATCGCCGTGAGGGTAGACTGCCCTGTCCCGTAGCGGTTGTCGAAGAGATACTTGCACCGCGCGTCGTTCGCCGCGATCACGGGGAACTCTAGCACCCTCTCCCGCTCCATAGCCCTGAACTTCGCAACCCCGCTCGTCGTCTCCTCTGACGCGCCCCGGATGCGTGGCAGCAGCTCCCGCCGCGTGGTGTGTGCCAGCCGCACGAGGCCGGCCCTATCATCTATGAGAACCGCTTCCTTGCCGCCCAAGACCCTGTCGAGCACCCGCTCCATCTTGCGGTCGGCCTCCCCGGGGTCGGCCTCCGAGGAGGCGTAGACTGTCACGCCGCGCTCGGCGAGGGCTGCGGCCACGTCGTCCTGCACGAAAAAGGGTCCAGGGCTCGCCACCGCCACGTCCGCCCCGGCCTCGGCGAGTACCACCGTAAGGTAGGCGGTCTTCGCCTCTATCGGGAGGGCGACGCCGACGCCAAGGCCCCGGAAGGTGCCGTCTTTGAGGTACCTGTCGCGGACGGTGTTAAGGACCGGCGAGTGCTCGGCGGCCCAGTCGATCTTTCTGTGCCCCTCGGGAGCGAGGGACGGGTCCCTGACTATGGATTCAGAGGAGCGGTGAGTCATTTGCCGTTCTACAAAGTAGATTTCGCTCCCAGCGCCGGCATTATCTCCTCGCCGTAAGCGTGCAGCGTCTCCTCCTGCGCGTCGTGCATGAGGTAGATGTTGAACTGATCAGCGCCGAGCTCTTTTAGCTCGGTCAGCTTCGCGACGTGGTCCTCGATGGTACCTAGCACGCAGAAGCGGTCGACTATGTCGTCGGGTACGAAGTCGGTCGAGGGGTTGCCGGCCTTGCCGTGGTGGCTGTAATCGTAGCCTTCGCGGGCCTTTATGTAGTCGGTCAGGGCGTGCGGGACCTCGCCGCTCTCGCCGTAGCGGGAGACGAGGTCGGCTACGTGGTTACCTACCATGCCCCCGAACCACCGGCACTGGTCGCGCTGGTGGGCGAGGTCGTCCCCGACGTAGGCCGGGGCGGCCACGCAGATCTTCACATCTCTCGGTTCGCGGCCGGCTTCTACGGCGGCGTCGTGGACGTGCTTCATGGTCCAGTCAAGGATCACGGGGTCAGCGAGCTGCAGTATAAAGCCGTCGGCCTTGCGGCCGATCAGGTTGAGCGCCTTGGGCCCGTAGCCGGCCATCCAGACATCCAGCTTGCCTTGCGTGATCCACGGGATCTTTACCCTTACCTCGCCGTACTCGGTCTCTCTGCCCTCGGCGAGGTCTTTGATGATGCGCATCGCGTCCTCTAGCTGCCCGAGGGTGGTCGGCTTGCGGCCGAGGACCCTCACCACCGAGTCGCCGCGCCCGATGCCGCAGATCGTGCGGTTGCCGAACATGTCGTTGAGGGTGGCGAAGGTCGAGGCCGTGACCGAAGGGTCGCGGCTGACCGGGTTGGTGACGAAGGGGCCCACGACTATCCTCTCGGTCGCTGCGAGCATCTGCGAGTGGATGACGTAGGGCTCCTGCCACAGGATGTGCGAGTCGAAGGTCCACGCGTGGGTGAACCCCAGCCGCTCGGCCTTCCGGGTCAGCTCGATGACGCGTTTGGCCGGTGGATCGGTCTGGAAGGTTACGCCGAAGTCCATGCCGTCCCTCCTAGTCCTTGCCGGAGCCCGAGACGGCGGTGGCCGCGCCGAGGGCCAGGTAGATCCCGCCCGAGACGTAGCGCCGCACCCGCCCGAGGCCAGCTCCAGCGCTCCTTCGCTTGAACCAGTCTGCCGCCGTACCGCCAGCGAGCGCGTAGAGGCCATCGGTGAACAGCCCGAGAACGGCGAGCGTGGCGCCTAAGACTATGACCTGGGTCCAGGCTGCGCCGCGCGAGACGTCAACGAACTGCGGCAAGAAGGCCACGAAGAAGAGGGCGACCTTCGGGTTCAAGACCTGCACGAGCAAGCTCTGCCTGAAGACGCGCGGGAGCCGCGCCACCCCGCCGGTCGGTAGCTCCCCCTCGTCGCCGCCGCGGGCCAGGAGCTGCTGGAGGCCGAGGTAGGCGAGGTAGGCGGCGCCGAGCCACTTGACGACGGTGAAGGCGGTCGCGGAGGAGGCCAGGACCGCGGAGAGCCCCGCCGCGGCGAAGACCACGTGCACGAGGGTGCCGAGCTGGACGCCCAGCACGGAGACGAGGCCGGTGACCCGGCCCCCATCGACGCTGCGGGCGACGATGTAGAAGACCGCGGGGCCCGGCACGAGCAGGAGTGCCAGGGCGGCGGCGACGAAGAGGGCGAACGTGGAGGCGTCGGGCATCGGGTATCTCCTACGTGGTCTCCGGCTCGCCGCCCGGCTCCCGGCCGCGCTCGGGGGCGCGCCCGCCCAGCATGGAGAGGGCGAGGTAGGCGAGGGCTGCGACGCCGAAGGTAAAGAACAGGCCGTAGTTGTAGAGGCTCTCGATAAAGGTAGGGTTCTCAAAGACGCCGGCGAAGCCCGGGGTCGTGGCCGCTTTCAGGAAGCCGGGGATGACCGGGATCACCCCTATAAACACCGCGGCTATCGCCCGCCAGTTCCAGCCGTTCGAGTAG
>JADDPU010000465.1 GCA_016781725.1 Rubrobacter sp.
CCTCAGGCGTCCCGTAGCGCCCGAGGGGTATCTGCGCCTCGACCGCGCCGCGCACCTCCTCGACGGGGACGCCCCTGGCCTCCGCCTGCGAGAGGTCCATGGACCGCGAGCGCGCTGTGGAGATGCGCCCCGGACCCAGAGTGTTCACGAGGATGCCTTCGGGGGCAAGCTCCAAAGCAAGGCTCTTCGCGAGCCCGGCGAGGCCGGCGCGGAACGTATTCGAGAGGGTCAAGTTCTCGATGGGTTGCTTTACGGACGAGGAGGCGACGTTGACGATGCGCCCCCAGGAGGGTTCCTCGCGCATGTGCGGCAAGACCCCGCGCACGCAGCGGATGAGGCTCAAGAGGATCTGCTCGAACGCAGCCTGCCACGCGCCGTCGTCGATGTCCTCGAAGGTGCCGGCCGGCGGTCCCCCGGTGTTGTTCACGAGCACGTCCACCCTCCCGAAGCGCCCGGCGGCGTGGGAGACGAGGGCCCTTATCTCCTCGGCGCTGGTCAGGTCGGCGGCCCGGTAATCCACCTCGGCTCCCGTCTCCTCCCCGATTTCGGCGGCAGTCTGCGAGAGCGCCTCCTCGTCGCGGCTCGAGATAACGACGCTAGCCCCCTCGCGGGCGAGCTCGGTTGCGATAGCCCGCCCCAACCCCTTGCTCGCCGCCGTCACCAGCGCCACCTTGCCGCTCAGACCGAGATCCACGCTTCTTGCCTCCTCGTCGGTTTACGAGCACCCATTCTACGGGAGCGGACGGGCCGGGGCGATTGCGGCACCACGACCGCTGTGCCAGAATCGGGTCTCCGGCGACAGGAGGATGGCTTTCGATGTTCGAGTATTCCGAGAAGACCAGGGAGCTTCGGGAGCGCCTTGAGGCGTTCATGGACGAGCTCGTCTACCCGAACGAGAAGACTTTCTATGAGCAACTCGGGTCTGGCGGGGACCGCTGGAGCACGCCCCCGATCATCGAGGAGCTCAAAGAGAAGGCGAGGTCAGAGGGCCTCTGGAACCTCTTTCTGCCCGACTCCGAGTACGGCGCCGGGCTCTCGAACCTCGAGTACGCACCGCTATGCGAGGTCATGGGGCGCAGCCTGATCGCCCCCGAGATCTTTAACTGCAACGCCCCCGACACGGGCAACATGGAGGTTTTGGCCCGCTACGGCACACCCGAGCAGCAGGAGCGGTGGCTGAAGCCGCTCCTCGAGGGCGAGATCCGCTCCGCGTTCTGCATGACCGAGCCCAACGTAGCGTCCTCGGACGCTACCAACATCCAGGCGCGCATCGAGCGCGACGGTGACGAGTACGTGGTGAACGGCCGCAAGTGGTGGTCGACGGGGGCGGGAAACCGGCGGTGCAAGATCGCCATCTTTATGGGCAAGACCGACCCCTCTGCGCCGCGCCACGAGCAGCAGTCCATGATCCTCATCCCCCTGGACACCCCAGGCGTGGCGATAGAGCGCACCCTCTCGGTCTTCGGCTACGACGAGGCCCCGCACGGCCACGCGGAGATCCTCTTCGAGGACGTGAGGGTGCCGGCCGAGAACATCCTCTGGGGCGAGGGCAAGGGCTTCCGGATAGCCCAGGGGCGCCTCGGCCCCGGGCGGATCCACCACTGCATGCGCCAGATCGGGGTCGCCGAGAGGGCGCTGGAGCTGATGTGCGAGCGGGTAAAGAACCGCGAGGCGTTCGGCAAGCCGCTCGCCGAGCAGGGTGTGATCATGGAGTGGATCGCCGACTCGAGGATGGAGATCGAGCAGGCCCGACTCCTCACCCTGAAGGCCGCCCACATGATGGACACGGTCGGCAACAAGGAGGCCCGCTCCGAGATCGCCCAGATAAAGGTCGTCGCCCCGAACGCGACCCTGCGCGTCCTCGACCGGGCCATCCAGGCCTTCGGCGGGGCCGGCGTCTCGGGGGACACCCCGCTGGCCGCCTTCTGGGCGGAGGCGCGCATCTTGAGGCTCGCGGACGGCCCAGACGAGGTCCACCGCGCCGCCGTGGCCAAGCTGGAGCTCAAGAAGGAGCGCCGCGTCGGCGTCGAGCAGTCCTACGGCGCCTAGAGGAGGAGACCATCGAAGACAAAAACGAAGTCTTGCTCGGCATCAAGTACGAGGCCGCCAGGATCGGCGGCGTCGGCGAGGCTGCCCTCGCGACGATCGAGGAGCAGATAGCACGAGAGGTCGGCGAAAACTGGCAGTCCGACGAGCAGATCATCCGCGGCCGCAACGCCGTCCGCCGGGAGCACGGCCTTCCGGGGCTCGGGGAACCGGGCGACCGCCCCGCCCCGGTCGCCGCCGCCCGCCGCCCGCTCTGGCGCAGGGTCCTGGGGAGGTAGCGGTGCTCTACAGGGACTTCGCAACCCAGGAAGAGCTCGACGCCCAGTACGACCTGAGGACGATCTTTCCGGACGCGGCCTCCTGGTACGAGGGGTTCTGCGAGCGGGAGAGCGAGAGGGTCCGCGAGGACCTCGACCACCGCCTGGACGTGCCCTTCGGCCCTACCCGCGCCGAGCACTCGGACGTGTACCCTGCGGTGGGCGCTGCTCGGGGAGCGCCAGTCCTCATCTACGTCCACGGCGGCTTCTGGGTGTTGCGCACGAGCAAGGAGTTCGGGTTCGTGGCGCGCGGTCCTGTCTCGAAGGGTGTGGCGACCGTGGTGACGAACTACGCGCTCTGCCCTTACGTGACTATCGATGAGATCGTACGCCAGACCCGCGCTGCCGTCGCCTGGGCCTACCGCAACGCCGAAAGCTTCGGCGGCGACCCCGAGAACATCCACGTCGCGGGCCACTCGGCCGGCGGTCATCTAGTCGCCATGCTGCAGACGACGGATTGGAGAGGAGACTACGGGCTGCCCGCGGACGTTATCAAGAGCGCGACGGCCATCAGCGGCCTCTTCGACCTGGCACCCTTCCCCTACACCTTCCTCCAGCCGAAGGTGCAGTTGACCTGGGATCAGGTCCGCAGGAACAGCCCCATCCTCCACGTCCCTGACCCGCAAAGCGGGGCCCCGCCCCTGCTGGTCGCCTACGGCGAGGACGAGACCGACGAGTTCAAGCGCCAGTCGGAAGAGTTCTTCGCCGCCTGGAGGGCCAAGGGGCTCGACGGGGAGCTTCTGGTCCTATCAAGCAAGAACCACTACGACGTCATCGACGGCTTTCTCGATGCAAAGAGCCCGCTCTGCTCCGCGATCCTTGGGCGCGTTGGCCTAGAATAGGGTTGATGGTCCAGAGTACCTTCCGGAGGTCAGGATGACCATAGAGATGACGGGCGGGGAGATCGTGCGCGAGCGCGGCACGGTCGTTACCTTCAAGCAGCGCTGCGAGCAGTGCGGCTTCGTCTTCGACTGGAACAAGACCACCATCGTCCCCGCCTACGGCTCGCGCAAGGTGCGGCCCTTCACCTGCCCCGAGTGCGGCAACTACCAGGAGG
>JADDPU010000124.1 GCA_016781725.1 Rubrobacter sp.
GGTCGGGGCCGCCGGTTCCCCCGCGGCGCGGCGGGTGGTCTCGCGGAGGGCGGCCAGGGCCTCGGTGCGGTCCACACCCGAGGCACCCAAGAGGTCCACGGCGGTTGACCGGATCTGGCCGACCAGCATGCTCGTCTGGAGGTCGCTGCGCTCCCTGAGCACGGTGGTCGCCTCCTCTGCGGCTTCCAGCGCGAACCTGCGGGTGTCCAGCGGGTGCTCGGGCTCCTCGATGTAGGCGGCGAGCGCCTCCACGGCGTGGGCGAGGTCGATGAGGGTGTCGGAGAGCTCCTCGGGAGCCTCCTTGCCCTCGCGCACCATGGAGGCGGCGGCGCGGGCGAGCACCCTGGTGTCGCGGACCGTCAGGTCGAGGTGGTCGGCGGCGGTCGAGTAGAAACCGAGTTGCCCGAGCGCCCGCCGCCGGGGCGGCGAGAGCCGCGCTGTGTCGTAGCCCGCGCCGAGAGCCTCCTTGAGCGCACCCACGCGCGCGTCTATCCCCCGCGCCTTGTAGAGCGCGTGCTCGGCCATCTCGAGGTTGCCAGCGCGCAGGGCCGCAGCCGTCTCTTGCAGAACCGCGACGAGCTCGACGAAGATGGGCTGCGCCGCCCGCTCCACGAGGTGACGGGGATCACTCGGGAACACGGCCCGCACCGCGAGCGCCACACCGGCGCCCACGAGCGCGTCCACGAAGCGGTCAGGCGACCACCCCGAGGTCGTCGGGTCGAGCATGACCGTAAAGAGCGCCGTAACGCCGGCCTCCGAGACGAGCATCGGCCCACCCCCGAGCAAGTAAGCCACCGCCATCGTCAGGGCGACGACCACCCCGATCTGGACGGTCCCCGTCCCGATCAGGATCACAAGCAAGTCCGCCACGGCGAGCCCGCACGCTATCCCGAAGACAAGCTCGAGCACGCGCCGCCCCTCCTGCCCGACGACCACGCCGAGCGAGATAACGGCGGCTATAGCCGCGAAGAAGGGCCGCTCGTGCCCGAGCACCGCGGAAGCCAGAGACCACGCAAGGCTCGCCGCCAACGCCGTCTGCGCGATGGGCAAAGCCCCAGCCCGCAACCTACCCAACGCACCCTCCAACCCACGGCTTAACGCCGCGATCCTCTCCCCGTAATCCAACCTCGCGAGCACTCCTATGCCCATGGCCGAACACCTCCCTTCACGAGCAACGCCGCACGGCAAACCCTCCGCGCGGCGCGTTTACAACGTTCCTGCGTGGCACCTATATGCTACGAACACACACCACGAAATTATCATGGGAGGGCGGGCGATCAAGGGGTTTAACCCCCCGTTTAACGAACTGTTACCAAACTGTTGCTAACTGTTGCAAAAGGTGGCTGCTGGGAGTTCGGGGGCTGCTCGCCGGGCGTCTAGAATCCCGGGTCGAGGACCATCTCGACGTCGTGGAACTCGTATCCGAAGAGTTCTTCCGTGAGCTCGCCGGACCTCTGAAACCCGTGGGCCTCGTAGAAGCGTAGGGCGAGAGCGTTGTCCCGCTCGACGCGCAAGACGAACCGTGTCCCGGTCGCGAAGTGAGAGATGCCGGCCGCGAGGAGGCGGCCTCCGATCCCCCGTGCCTGCATCCCGGGGAGGACGTAGATGGCCGCGAGCTCCGCCTCCGTTTGTGAGAGCGTGCGGAAGTCCGAGAAACCGACGATGTTTCCATCCTGCAGCGCGACCAGAAAGACGTTCGACGCTATCCTCCGCCGGAGCGTATCTGCGGCGTAAGCGTGGTCCAGGAACTGCGCCCTGACCCCTTCGGGGATGCTGTAGCGGTACGTGTGGTGCCAGGTAGTCCGGGCTACACGCTGGATCGCGCCCACGTCGTCATCGCCCGCGTCTCGAACTTCGATCCGTCCTAAGGTCTCATACCTGCTCACGGCTCTTACCTTGTCGCTGTCAGCCGGGTTGCACCGCCGCGGGGCGCCTCGACCGTCGCGGCAAGCCTGTCAGGCGGCACCAACCTCCACGTACTCGCTGCTGGACGAGGGCTCGGGGACCGGCAAACCTTCTTCGCGCATCCCTTCCAGGTGCAGCTCGATGGCTTCACGGATCAGGCGTAGTGCTTCTTCTCTCGCCTCACCTACAGCAACACAACCCGGGAGGTCGGGCACGTAGGCGCCAATACCGTTCTCGCCTTGCTCCACGATCACTACGTACCGCACTATGTTCACCTCCGGGTTACTTCAGTCCTACCTGCTTCAGAACGCTGTTGAGCGTCCCCGGCGGCATATCCAGGCCTAGTTTACGAGACGGTCACCGTGCCTACCTTAGTAGGGTGCTCGAACTGCCTGTGGCTGCCCCGGGTTCGGACCAGTTGCCAGCCATCTCCCTCTAACAGCCCGATCACCTCCTTGACCTTCACGAGCTCTTGACATCCACAATGTAAAAGGTCGGGCTCACGAGCGTTTCTACCCGTAGTCGGGGTCGCTGCGCGCCAAGCGCATGACGCCTACGAACATCTTGAAGGCCACCGTGTAATCCTCGTGTGTCCAGGAGACGCGCCGGTCGTCCACGCGTTCGAGGCCGGGGAAGTAGAGGACGCTGGCGGCGGTGCTGGCGGTCGCGAACTCGACGGTGAACGAGTACGGAGCACCCGGCGTGTACGGCGTGAGGCTTCCGACCCCTTCTACCGCCCGCTGCGCCGCCTCCCGGATGCGCCCGTGGGCCGCCTCCGGGGCGAGGCAACGGGCCGTATAGCGGTCCACGGCGGTCTTTACTTCGGCCGTCTTCACACGGCGGTACAGGGATTCGGCCTCTTTGCAGGTGAGGTCGTCGCCGGTCACGAGGCCGATCGGGATGCCACGGAGGCCGGCGAGCGTGGCGTTCATGCGCGCCTCGCTGCAGGGTTCGCCGTTCAGCTCGACGTTCGTTACCACGGTGGGAGAGTCGAAGGTATGGCTGAGGATGCCCTCCGTGCCGGCGCGGGCGTGGTAGCCGACGAAGAAGACCACGTCCGAGCCCTCGAAGCCCTGCATCATCGAGAGGGGTTTGCGTTGGCCGACGATGATCTGCGCCCGCGGGTCGAGGCCCTCCAGGAGTATATTTCGCATCCCGTCGTGGGCCTCGTTGACCAGGAACTCCGTAGCCCCGGCCTGCGCGGCGCCCTCGATGGCGGCGTTCACGTCGGCGGTAAGGAGCCCGCGGAAGCGCTCGTACTGGTAGCGGCCCGGGATGACGTCCTGGGAGTGCGTCACCCCGGTAACGCCCTCCATGTCCGCAGAGATGTAGACCTTCAAGCCCCTCCCCCTCTTGGTCTTCCGATGTGACTCAGGTCAAGCCAGTGTACAATTCTGGGCATGACCGTGTTTCGCTACGGGCGAGAGCACTTCGAGGAGGGTGAGTACGTGCGTCGCAAGGACGCCAAGCCCGGTGACGGCCTCGACCCCGTGGTTCGCATCGTCGAGGATTTGGG
>JADDPU010000377.1:0-1301 GCA_016781725.1 Rubrobacter sp.
TTGGCGACTTCGGAGAACCCCTAAAGCCGAAGTTCGCCATGTTCCTCTTGATGGCTGCGTGGCAGAGGCTCGGGCGGGAACTGTTGTCGCGATCGACTTCGCCTCGACCGAGCGCGGCAACGCGTCGCTTATACTACGTATAGTTACTGCCGCCTCGCCGGGGGCACGCCGAGGAGGAGGGCCGCCCGGCCACGGCCTTTCAATTGTGCGTCCTCGACGAGCATGGGTAGGCTCTTATTACAAGCCTCACACCCGTCGCCGTCCGAGCATCCGGGCCACGACCCGCTTCCAGGAGTCCCGCTCCTTACCCCAGGGCTCGTCCTGGAAGCGGTAGTCGCTGTGGCGCACGTACCGGCCCAGGTCGGACTCCAGGTCCCCAAACGCCTCACGGGTCGCCTCGATCAACGCCGAGGGCAGCCAGCCTCCGGCCACCGCGGACGCCCGGCTCAGGTGTCGCACGCATACGCTCCCCGACCCCTTTACCAAATTATCCAACGAGCCGTCCTCGGCTCCCTCGAGGAGGACCTGCAGGTAGCGCCTCTCCGCCTGGCGTTCGGCGTCGCACACCATGCAACCCTCCCCCGGCTCGGGGATGATCGGCTCGGCCTTGGTCGACCTCCCGAGCAGCCCGGCCAGTGAAGCCCGAGATCTCGGGGCGTCGGGGATCTTCGAGAGGCGGCCCAGCAGCTCCTTTGCCGCCGCACGGTAGAGGATGGCCACCCCGAGCCCGTCCCCCTTCTCCAGCATCCCCTGGGCGTGGCTTGCGCAAAACCCCAACGAGGCCCGGAACTCTTTCTGGACGTCCGGGTCGTTCACCAGGTCGTAGAGCAGGTACTCAAGGTAGGAGCTTCCGGCCCGCTCCACGAGGCGGCAAACCGCACATCCTTGCTGGCGGAGGGCTTCCTCCAGTTCGAAACGCGACATACCTTTGGGAGATTCGCTCACGGTACCTCCTCTTCCGTCTCTGGATCAGTACCCTTGGGGCCTTCTTCCTCCCTCCTACCCGGCCCCGAACGCCTCGAGGACGGGATCCCTCCCATTATCCGCCTCTCAAAGCCACGCGAGCTGCCCTCTTCCCCTCCCGAGGTGAGAGAACTCGAGGAACGGCACCATGACTCGTCGATCCGCAGACCTCCCAGAATGCAGTAGAACGGCCTGTGGCTCCGTATCCTACCCTTCTCTGGCTCTATGAATCGTCGAAGCCCGAAGGTACGATACAGGTTCTCCCGTCCACGGTGGCCGAGAAGCCGACACCATGCGGGGCAACGCTGGCGAGGACGATCTCTTCGGCGGTCCTGGCA
>JADDPU010000377.1:1415-3416 GCA_016781725.1 Rubrobacter sp.
CGGCACGATCGTCATCGGCGAGGGCAGCAACGACCCGGGCTACGCGCGAGACGGGGAGTAAGACCTGATCTGCCACGACCCGGACTCGCGGCCGGGTAGAGCAAGGCCACGCCTACGAACGCCACGAACCCCGCCGCTCGGACGACCCGCGCGGCGCGCTCGCCCCACCATGGGTAGAGGCTCGCCAACTGCACCAGGCCGAAGCCGACCAGGATACCGGCCGCCGCTCCGAGCGTTGGTCGAACCCCCCTTCGGACCTTTCCTTCCGGCGTGGGGTGAAAAAGCCCTGCAAACGAGGTTTGATATGACAAAGTATCTGGGTATAATTATAGTGTCCACGACAAAGGCAAACCCGTCGCGAGGCGGGGACGCAAAGCCACGGGCCTCTCCCAGGGGGAGGTAGCCGGGTTACCGAAAGGAGATCCTCACTCTAAATCCACCGCCTAGATACTCAGCGAGCAAGGTAGATGGTCTTCGGACTCTTCATCGTCCGGCTGTTGCGGCCATCTCCGATGACAGAACAAGATTGATGCATCAAGCCTCTCTGGTCATAACGGGGACCCGGTTGCTCGTAGTGGTAGCCACGATCGCAATGATGCTCTGGGCCTGAGGACCGGCGAATGCAGCCGGGGGCTCCGATCCCGACCGGCCGACAACCCGCCAGGAGGCCAGGGTTACAGGAGGAGGGACACAATGAGGAAGCAGTACACAGGTTTAGGATCGTACGCGTGGCGCTTGCGACTAGCGTGCGTGCTAGCGTGCGTGGCGCTCGCTGCGGCGGCGGCGTTCCTGCCGAGCCTGTTTGGCACCGGCGAGCAGGAGGAATCCGAGGTCGTCGAACCCCTCGAAGACGAGGCTAGCGCCGCCTCGACACAGGAGGCGGCAGCGTTGCCGGCCGGCTACGAGAGGTGGTCGGACTCATCGACCTGGACCTCACTCGGGTATCGGGGCAAGCCCGCCGCCGGCGACGTGGTGACGATACCGGCAGGCAAGAAGATCGTGCTGGACGAATCGACCCCCTCGCTCGGCGGCGTCGTGGTGGAAGGCGAGCTGCGCCTGGCGGAGATGAGCGTCGAGCTCACGAGCGAGTACGTGATGGCGAACGCCGGCGGCGCCTTCGTGGCGGGCACCAGAGACGACCCCATCGACCCTGGCAACCGGGCGACGATCACCCTGACCGGCGACGATCCGACCAAGAGCGTCGTGAGCATGGGCATGAACATGGGCACGAAGTTCCTCGGCGCTACGGAGGGTGGAAGGATAGAGTTGAACGGCGCGGACAAGACGCCGTGGACGCGGCTCTCCGCCACCGCACCGGAGGGCGCTTACACGGTGCGCGTGCAAGACGCGACCGGCTGGCGGGTTGGCGACCACATAGCGATAGCGTCCAGCGACTTCCACTGGAACCACACCGAGCGCCGAACCATATCGAAGATCGACTTCGCCACCGGGACTAGCGGGCCGGCCCAGATCACCCTCGACGCGCCGCTCGTCTATGAGCACTACGCCGCAGAGCAGACCTACGCGGGACGCCCGGTCTCCGAGCGGGCTGAGGTGTCGAACCTGAGCCGCAACTTGGTGGTGCGGGGAGACACCGTCAGCGACGAGGCTGGCTTCGGCGCGCACACGATGGCCATGGAGGGATCCGAGGCGTACGTGGAGGACGTGGAGTTCTTCAGGAGCGGCCAGCGCGGGATGATGGGCCGCTACCCGTTCCACACCCACCTTATGGGCAATACGGGCTCCGCGGTAACGATAAGGGACTCCGCGGTCAACGGCTCCTACAACCGCTGCATGACCATCCACGGCTCGAACAACGTCACGATGGAGCGCAACGTCTGCGACGATGCGGTGGGCCACGGCTACTTCCTCGAAGACGGCATCGAGCGCAAGAACATCATAAGGAACAACCTCGTCACCGGTCTCAAGAGTCCCGAGGCTCGTTTTGCCTTGTTTAAGCACGAGGCGACCAACGTGGGTGGCTTCTGGATAACGAACCCA
>JADDPU010000617.1:0-139 GCA_016781725.1 Rubrobacter sp.
GGACCCCGTTCCGCCACCGAACCGCACCAGGTCACAGCCGTTGAAAGGCCCGCAAGAAGGGCACGGCGTTTCCACCGGAAATTACTCAGCTTACGGATATCCGATTGTCATACCTCACGCCCATCCCTCTCGGCCGGGC
>JADDPU010000617.1:227-3341 GCA_016781725.1 Rubrobacter sp.
TAATTTAGACAATAAATTGACCTTGTCTGGTCTCGCGGTCGACGAAAAATAGGCGTATAATTGACGCACGCCGCACGAAAGAGCGCCGGTGGAAGACGAGAAGAGAGGAATTTGCAGGGATGACGGTTGTAGAGTTCGGGAGACGGAGGCGCCGAGGCGCCGAAAGGAAGGGTATGCGCATGCGCGGAGCTGTCGAGGGCAACCTGGATTTTGCGGATGGGAGCCTTAGCCGGACACGGGGAAGCGGGAGCGATCGATCGGGTTCGCTCGACCCGGAGATGGCAGCGAGGGCTGAGGCTTTGGCTAGGCGGATCAGGGAGCACAGGGAAGCGTTCGCGTGTAGCCAGCAAGAGTTCGCCAGGGAGAGCGGCATAAGCCGGGCGACGTTATCCAAGATAGAGCAGGGCCACATCTATCCGTCGATGCAGATCCGCAGGAAGCTAGCGAAGGCTCTGGGCGTCGGTCCGCAGGAGCTCTGGAATGTGCGGCCGGACGGCATTACCGACCGGCGGGGCGAGGAGAGCGAAAGGCAAGCGTCGTAGAGGACCTCTCGAAGAAGATTCGGGAGGTTCCTTCTTTTCGGCCCGCGGGGGCGCCGCACGTCGTCTCGGGCACTCTGTGTCCCCTCTCATCGAGCCCCACCTCGTGCCCCCGTGATCCGGTACTGCTATCTCGGTGGCAGACACCCTCCCGACCTAGCGGCTTCGTGTCATAGATTGGAGGGGTTCCGTCACGCCTCCAGGAGTTCCTCAGGACCAAGCTTTACGTCTAGGTCCTCGACTTCGAAGCCCGAGCGGGAGACCCCCACGGTGAGGGTCGCCGCATCGGTACCAGGGACCCTCTGGCTCTGGGAGACGAGATGCCCCAGGTCGCGTCTGTCGAAGGGTGATCGCTCCCTCCACTTGATCGAACCCACGAACTCGACCCTCCTTGGCTTGGCCTCCCGCTCGGCGCCTACGAGGTCGATCTCGATATCGTTGGTTCTCGTCCAGTAGCCGCCCACGTACCGGGCCTCCCCGAAACGCCTGTCGGGTAGCAACCGCTCCACGGCCTCGCGAACCAGGGGCTCCACAGCCTTACCCCGGTAGTCCGTCCAGGAGCGGCGTATTCCCTCCACCACGAGTTCGCCGCGGCCCCTCTCGACCTCTTCTATCCGTGGGCCCACGAAGCGGAGCCAGAAGCGCAGGTAGGGGTCCGCCACGTGGTAGCGGGTCTCCCTCGACGGTTTGGTGGAGAGGGGGCGATCAGCAGAGACCACCCGTTTCCTCTCGACCAGCAGCTCAAGCGAGCGGGCCAACGGGGTGCCGCTTATGCCCGCCGACCGGGAGATGGCTGTGAAGGTAGTCTCCCCGACACCGATGGCCCTGAGCACGTCGCGGGCCTGCGCCTCCACCGGGAACTCGGCGGCCAGCACGCGCTCGCCACTGACGATCAGGGGCGAGGTCGGGTCGGAGAGGGCCCCCGACAAGAACCCCCACAGGTCGTTCCCTCGTCCCCACGACTGCGCGATCAAGGGTAACCCGCCGGTCACGAGCTGGGCGTCGAAGGCGTCCGCGGCCGAAAGCCCCAGCATTTCCGCCGTCTCGGACGGGTCGAACGGCTCGACGACCATCTCCCGGGTCGGTCGCCCGTACAGCGGACGGCCGTACTCGGTGAGCGCCGTCATCATCGAGATATCGGAGCCGACCAGGATGAGGAGAATAGGTACCCGGCTCAAGCGTCGGTCCCAGACCTTCTGCAGCGTCCCCTCGATGGCGGGGTCCGCCTCCACCAGGTAGGGGAACTCGTCCATCACCACTACCGCCGGGGAGGAGCGGTCCGCGGTCGAGGCGATCAGGGCCAGGGCCGCGTCCCACGAATCGAAGGCCAGCCCGCCGCGCACGACGTCGGCTGCCGGCATGTCCGAGCCCGCGACCTCATCTGCGAACAGTGACAGCTCGCGCTCCGAAGATTGCCTCGAGGCCGTGAAGAACACGTACGGCACCGACGCCTCCTGGCGCCGCAGAAACTCCTCCACAAGGCGCGACTTGCCCACGCGCCGCCGCCCCCGTATCGACACGAATCGCCCCTCACCACTCCGGCGTATTTGCTCGAGCTGCTCGTCCAACACCCGCAGGTACCGTTCTCGACCCACGAAGCCGGCCATAACCCTCCTCTCCGAGAAACGAGTAAGATACTAACATATATGTTACTAACATCAATGTTAGTATCTTGAACGACACCCTCACGATCCCGAGTGGAACGCCTTTCCGAGCAGTCTTGTGGGCAGCGACCTGCCGGTCATCGGGTTGCGCGGGACTCGGCGGTCCGTTCGGGAGCACAGGACTCGACCTATGCGGGCGGCGAGCGAAGCTGGCCGCCCTATCGGGCGTCGCGGCCCGGACCGGGTTTCGCTCAGGGCCGGTAGCCGAAGGCTTGCGGCCCGTCCCTTTGCGTTTCGGGCCTTCCTGCCCGGACTCCGAGCCGGTCCGGGATGGCCGTGCGGACCTCTTGCGGAAGCGACGCGGCTGTTGCCGCATCCTGCCTCGACACTTTCAGGGTCCAGCATAGCGCAGCAGTGGTGAGTGCCGCAGATCGTCCGATGTAGAATGGAGGGGCACTGGCAGTGCCTTACGAGGCATGAACGTGTGTGTCCGCTAGGGAGGTTTGCGATGGAGGCATGGGTTCTGGAGCAAGCCACCGTCAGGTGGTGGTGAAGCCGGTGGATGAGGTAGCCTCTTTTTTGCAGGACCTTTTGGGACGGCGTCTGGTCGCCTACATGGCAGGGGCCGAGGACGCGAAGACGGTCTCGGGCTGGGCAGGTGGCGAGGTGGGATCCGTCGGCCAGGAGCGCGAGGAGCACCTCCGTACGGCCTACGAGGTGGCCCACCTCCTCGTGCAGTTCGACTCGCCCGGGCTAGTCGAGGCCTGGTTCATAGGGCTCGACCCCCAGCTCGACGACGTCTCCCCCGCCGAGACGATTCGCGAGGGGAAGTTGAAGGAAGCCAAGGCGGCCGCGCGCGCCTTTGTCGCCGGTGGCTGATGTCCCGCTGCCGGCCGTAAGGCCGCCCGAACTAGTCTACCGTGTGGCACGCGGCCTAGACGTCTTCGCGCCACCGGCCTGGGCCTACGCGC
>JADDPU010000111.1 GCA_016781725.1 Rubrobacter sp.
GGCAAGTAGAGGTAGTAGGGTTTCGGTTCGAGGTTCAGGCCGGCGGCGTCCAGGACCTGCTCTACCTCGGGCTCGCGGGGGGCGAAGCGCGCCAGCAGCGTCTCCGTGAAGGTCGGCGTCTCCACGTAGCGGACCACGGTCGTCTCCGTAGCGCCCGCCTCCTCCGCGGCGATGGCGGCTGCCTCGTCGAGGCCGCCGAAGGAGTCCACGAGCCCGAGCTCCCTGGCCTGGCTGCCAGAGTAGATGCGGCCGTCGGCGATCTCGCGCACCCTCTCCTTCGGCATGTCGCGTCCCTCGGAGATCACGTCAACGAACTCGGCGTACGACTCGTCCACTAGCGACTGGAAGATCTCGCGCTCCTCCGGCGTCATCTTCCTGAAGGAGTTGCCGATGTCCTTGAACTTGCCGCTCTTGATGACCACCTGGCTTATGCCGTACTTGTCAGCGGCCTCGGAGAAGTTGGTGAGCTGGAAGATAACGCCCAAAGACCCCGTGAGGGTGGTCTCGTTGGCCACGATACGGTCGGCGGCGGTGGAGATGTAGTAGCCGCCGGAGGCCGCGACGTCTCCCATCGAGACCACTACCGGCTTCTCCGTGTTCTTTTTGAAGTCAAGGATGCTCTGGTGCATCTCGTCGCTCGCGGTGACCCCGCCGCCCGGCGAGTTGATCTCGAGCACGACCGCCCGGACGCTCGGGTCGTCCGCGGCCTGCCTGAGGGCGTCGGCGAGGCCCTCGGGCGTCGCCGTCGGCTGGACGCCGCCAAGGGAGCTCTCGGCCGGGGCTATGGTGCCCTCCACGGGCACGGCCACTATCTTCTCGGGCCCCTCGCCGGAGACGTACTCCTCCTCGTAGACTGCCGTCTCTACCGAAGGGCCCGAGGCCCCGACCGCCAACAACACGACTACCGCCGCGACGGCGAGGCCCACGAGCCCCAGGGCCACGAGTCCCCCGACGACGAACGGCCACCTGCGCCGCCTCCTGCTGCTACCGGGCCCTGCCCCGCGCCCCTCGGGCTGTCCGGGCCCGTCCGAAGAAGTGTCCACGCTGCTCCCTTCCGGGTTTGTGCTTACCTGGCCTGAAACCGCGGGTCCTAAGAGCAAAACCGCCCCAAGACCCACGACCACCACCACAGGATTATAAGGCCAGCGCAGCCGACGCACGAGGCCGCCGGTTACGCAGCGATGACGCGTCTGATGGCAGGGCGATTGGCCAGGCTATAGGCTTTCGCAAACGGTTTCTCTACGCCGGCTAGGGACCGAGGCGGCTCTAGGCTTGGGCGCCCGGCGGCGGGCCGAGTATCTCCACTCCGTACTCCTGCGCCGCGGTCATGATCCTCTCCATATCGGGCGGCGCTGCTGGTGGAAGGGTGCGTGCCTGCGCCGGATCGCTCGTAGCCCGGAAGAAGCGTTCGTGTTGGGCATTGGTGACGTTGAGGATCCGCGCGGTTTCGGAGTCTACTTGGAAAGCGTGTGCGACTCCCGCGGGAACGTGGACGAATGCGCCCGCGGAGGCCGGTATGGGTCGGCCGTCCTCGAGGTAGAAGGTGACCTGCCCTTCGAGAACGTAGAACGACTCGTCGTCCTCACGCTGGGAGTGGAGCGGCGTCGCCATCCCCCCGGGGAACAGCTGTTCGGTGAGCGCAAACCTCCCGCCGGTCTGCTGGGCGGAGGCTTTGACGGTCACGAGGCCCCCGAAAAACCAGAATGCCTCTCCCTCGTCGGGCCCGAGAGCGTATGGTGCCGGGTCGGTGTTCATGAGATTCTCCCTCCTACCGCCTGGAGACAGCGGGTCGACTCTCTTCGGTTATCGGCATGATGCCAGCCGCCGAGCCTTGGCGCATCGCCTGCGCCGGGTGTGTTCTGGTGCCGCAATACACGTCGAACCTTGGAGAGCGACTCTATACCCGGCGGTTCCGTGGGTAGACCGCGAGCGCGTAACTGCTAGACCAGCGCCAGCTCGATCTCCGGCTCCCGGCCGGGCTCGACGGAGAAGTGAGGAGCGGCACCCCCGAGACCCCGGCCAGCACTTCCCAGCCGGCAGCGGTCCGTGGGCTGGTTCAGCGGTCCAGGGGCCGGCGGCGCCGGGGTGCTTGCTTCAGGATATCGTCCTTGGCGGCGCGGGGGGAGATCTTCTCGTCGCGGGCCTCGAGGGCGAGCCGCTCGCGGTGGTTGACGATCCAGAGGTAAAGGTCGAGCTCGGTGCGGTCGGGGAAGGCGTCGAGGACGCGCTCCTCCCGGATCATCTCCGCGATCGGGCGGTAGTGGTACTCGTACCAATCCCCGAGGACCTCCTCGGGGGAGACGTAGCGCCTCCAGAGCTGGGAGACGCGGTAACCGTGCGCCTCGATAAAGCTCGCGAGCCTCCGGTAGTCAGCGACGTCCGAGAGCTCGACCTTGATCTCGGGCAGCACGCGGTCCATGGGCAGCCGCTCCAGAAGGCGGCGGTGCTCCAGCTTGTGCAGCAGGTCCCGGGCCGTGAGCGCCGAGTCCACGGGCACCCGGCTGCGCAGCTCGACGACCTCCGCGTCAAGCATCTCGACCCCCTGCTGGCGGGCTACCGAGACCCTGTGGTTGCCGTCGTTGACGAAGTAGGCGTCCCCGATCTTGAACAGGCTCACGGGCGGCAGCTCCTCGGCCCGGTGCATGATCTCGTCTATCCGCCGCCAGCGGGTGCCGAGGTCGGGGTTGGAGGGCAAAAATGCCCGGTCGAAGTCCCTGTGCCGACCCACGCTGCCGACGATCTTGGCGACCGGCACCTCGCGCATCCCGAGGTAGACCTGCGAGACGGCCCCGAGCGCACCCTTGACCTCATCGAAGGAGAGCAACTGGTTGGAGGCGGGGTCTCTCCTCAGGTACGCGCCGATTCGCCGCAGAAATGCCTTCCTGCGGGCGCGCGAGAAATCTCTCTCGGACTGCTCGTGGGGATCCATCTACCTCACCTCATGACCAATCTACCCCCACCCGGACCCGCCAACAAGAAGCCCCTCGGGGATCTGACGAGGGTCCTGTACCCAAAAGGCTCTCTCGTCCGAGGCCTTACACCTCCAGGATCCTGTGCCCGTAGACGTTTATCAGCTTTGTCTTCCCCCGCACCAAGACCCGCTGCTGGTCGGGCCCGTAGAGGTGCACGTGCCCGTGCAGCCACAGGGGCGGCTCGTGCCGGTCGATGAGGTCCACGAACGACTCGAAGCCCACGTGGGCCTGGTCGTCGCGGTCCCCGAGGCCGAACGGCGGGGAGTGGGTGACGAAGACCCGCGGTTTGGGACGGCCGACGACGCCACGGTACCAGATCCTGCGCGAGAGCGCCCGCGCCCGGCGGCGCATCTGGCGCTCGGTGTACTGGTTCGGACCGTCAGAATACAGAGGAGACCCGG
>JADDPU010000485.1 GCA_016781725.1 Rubrobacter sp.
AGGTTCTCGAGAGAATGCTGCGCCTCTCGTTCGTTGCGACGCTCCACGTACAGCCGATCGACCAGCTTGCCGAGGAATGAACCGGGAAGCTCGTAGTCGACGACGAGCTCGACGCTGCTGCCGCCTTCCGTTGGGACCACCACCTGTCGCATCGTGAGGCTTCCCCCTCCGGGAGAAGTCGCTTCATAGGCCACCGAGCAGGGAGGTTCGCATTCGACACACTTCCAGGTGGTCGGGAGGCTCACCCCGGCCACGCGCAGATTCTGGCGGAACTCTTGACCAGCCTGGAGCGTCTCCTCGGGCCCTTCGTGGCTGGCGGTGATGGTGGACCAGCGGTCCAAGCGGTGGAGATCGGTCAACTCAACGAACACCCTCTCGGGTGGCGCGGCGATGTCGATCGTCCGCTCGATGTGGGTCATGGCTTCTCCTCACTCCTTCCGACGCCGAAGGCGCCATCGATGCGATCAGTCGTCTGCGTCGGTCGTCTCGTCGGTGAACGCCGACGCCCGGCGTGCCGCTCCCTTCATGCCGGCCGGCCCCCCTGTCGTCGTCGGCCACGCCCCGGCCACGCCTCGGCCCGAATCGCCCAGTACCCGCTGAGGGCCCCAGCCTTCGAGAGGAGAGGTCATCAGCGCACCCGGAGCAGTGCCAGGTAGAGGGTGAGACCCGGGCCGAACGCCATGACGATGAGGTGCTCGCCGCGACTGGGGCGGCGCTCGCGCATGAGCTCGTCGAGCACGATGAGCACGGTTGCCGAAGAGCAGTTGCCGTGGTCGTGGAGGACCTGACGGGAGGGAGCAGCATCTTCGTCTCGCAGCCCGAGCCGCTCAGTGACGGTGCTGATGATGCGAGGACCACCGGGGTGGATGGCCCAGTGCGCCACGTCGGCGACCCGCAGCCCGTGGCGGCCGAGCAGCTCCGTCGTGAGCCCGGCGACGTGCTCGCCGAGCACCGAGGACACCCGAGGCGAGAGGTTCATGCGAAAGCCGAGATCGGTCACCTGCCACGCCATCTGGTCGAGGGCGGTCGAGTCCGTGAACGCCACAAGATCGACCAGCTCCAGGCCAGGGGCCGCCGGATGGACGGCGACGGCCGCGGCGGCGTCGGAGAAGATCGCGTGAGCGACGATCTGGTCCACGTCGTCGGTGGCGGGCTGGAGGTGCAAGCTCGTGAGCTCCACGCACAGGAGCACCCCGATCTTGCCACGAGCCACGGCGGCGTCGGCGACGGCGGCGAGTGCCGGGAGGGCGGCGTAACAGCCCATGTGGCCGACGTGGAGGCGCTCGACGGAGGGGGCCATGGCCAGGTCGCGGGCGAGAAGGATGTCCACGCCCGGGGTTGCGTAGCCAGTGCAGGAGACCACCGTGAACAGCTCGACATCGTCGGGCCCCAGGCCTGCAACGGCCAGGCAGGTCGTCACCGCCTCCTTGCCCAACGGCAACGCTTCGTCGACGAAGCGGCTCATGCGGGCAGCCGTGCTCAGGGTGCTGATGTCTTCGACCCGGGGGTCGGCGACGGCGTGGCGCCGGGCGACGCCGGCGTTGCGCCAGATCCGCGAGGCGATCCTGCTCTTTTGGTGGTGGGACGAGAAGAAATCGTCCCACGCCGAGCGCTGGTCGAGAGGAGGCGGGAAGGCCGTGCCGATCCCGGTGATCGCCGCCTTCACCATGGCCGTGCCCCGAGTCCCCCGCCCGGATCGACTCCGAGCACCGAGGCCCCGAGGACGTTGGCGGCGATGTCGCTGGAGGGCGGCATCACCGCGCCGCTGCGTGCATCTCGTAGCAGCCGCTCGAGCTCACCGCCTCGCAGAAGGGCTCCGAGCCCGCAGGCCTCGGCCAGGCTGGCGGCCACAGCGAAGGCGGTGTCGCCGGCGAGCAGCTTGGCCCGATAGACCCAGCGTGAGGTCTCCGGATGGCCGCGGTTGGCGTCGACCTGCCGGGCCGCCTCCTCGAGGGTCAGCCTCGCCGCCTCCACCTGCGCGTCCGCTCTCCCGAGGCGCTGCCGCACCCACGGCGAGGTCCCGAGGCTGACAAGGCGCGGCGCGCCGTCGCAGGTGGGCTCCCGCACCGAGGTGGCGACCACGTGCTCGATGGCGGCGCCGAGCGCGGCTTGGGCGACGCCGACGTAGACGGCCGCGTAGGAAGCGACCAGCCACTCGGGCATGACCTCGGCGAGGAGCAGTGCCACCCCCTCGACGCCGACGAGCGCGCTCTCGTCCACCCAGCAGTCGAGCTCGAAGCCGTTGCTGGCGGTGGCCCGCATTCCGAGCGGGTCCCACCCCTGGTCGATCGAGCCGATGGCCTCGGCGGGAACCACGAAGTAGGAGACGACGGGCGGCCCAGCGTCGGCGGCCGTTGCCTGGCGGGCCGCCACCAGGTAGCCGTCGAGGTGCCCGGCGCCCGAGCACGTCGACTTGTGACCTTGAATCCGGTATCCGCTGCCGTCTCTGGTGTAGGTCGTCTCGAGCGCGGAGAGGCGCGAGCCGGCGGCCCGCTCGCTGATCGCCACCCCGTACATCGCCCCGCTCGCCGCCCGGCTCAGGATCTGGTCTCTGGTCGCCAGGAAGGACGCTGGTACGCCGAGGGCGCAGGCCACCTCGTCGGGCACCATGGCCAACGCTCCGGTGACCGAGGCGTGCATGTTGAACAGCAACGCGCTCGCCCCGTTCCCACGGGCGAGGGTCATGGCCACGCCGACGTAGGCTTCGAAGCCGCCTCCCATGCCGCCGAGGTGGGTGGGAACGAGGAGCCCGAGGAGGCCACTGGCCCGCAGATCGGCCATGTCGGCCTCGGGGAAGGCGCCGGCCTCATCGTGGGCACCGGCGCGAGGACGCCACGTCGTCGCCACCTCGTGGGCAAGGGCGAGCAGAGAGGGGGAGGTCACCCGTCCTCCTTTCGGCCCACGCCCTGGTAGACGAGGGTCACCGACCGCGTCGGCACCATCCTCACCGGATGCCTCCGGTCGGCTAGGAAGCGTGCATAGTCACGGGCTGCGGGGCGGATGCCCCAGACCCGCAGGTCCACGTCGTGCTCGGCGAAGAGCGTGCGGAGCCGATCGGGGCACACGAACAGCTCGGGGTCGTGGATCCGAGGCGGGGGTCCGCCGGGGAGCCGCTCGGCGATGCCAACCAGCGCCAGCCTGGCCACCCGGGTGGCGTTGATCGTGTCGATGACGACCGTGCCTCCCGGGCGCAGGACGCGGCACACCTCGGCGACGACCGCGGGGAGATCACGGACGTGTTCGAGCAGCTCGCCGGCCACGACCACGGTGGCGGCGCCGTCGGCCACGGGAAGTTGGGCGACGTCCCCCCGCACCACCAGTACGCCGTGGCGGTCGGCCACGCTGAGGGCCGAGGCGCTCAGGTCGACCCCCACGTGGCGATAGACCGACGCATAGGGAGCCATGAGCCCGCCGCCGCAGCCGAGGTCGAGCAGGACCTCGCCATCGACGAGTGGCTCGGGCACAAGGCGCCCGCGGGCGGCAGCCAGCCAGTGCAAGGCGGCGAAGGCCGCTTCCGGACGCCACCAGGCGTCGACAAGATCGTCGTACTGCCTGATGTCGTTGCGGTCTCGGATCGGGGCCGCCTTCATCGCTCGCGTGAGCTGTGTCGACGGCGTGGCTAGAAGATCAGGTCGGTGCCGCCAAGCGAGTGGAACAACCCGTAGAGGATGGCCGTCGACAGCCCGAAGCCTAGGTGGCCCACGAAGGTCGTGGCCACGTCGAGGGCGCCGTAGTTCTTATAGGCCAGGCCCTGGCCGCCGATCACGCCGGTGGCCGGATCGAGCGACGGAATGAAGGCGACGACAGGGCCGGCGATGGCGAGGTGGATCAACGCGCCGACCAGTCCCCACAGCAAGAGGTTCCCCCCGGCCCCGACGAGGTCGAAGAACAGGGCGTAGAGCAACGCGGCGAAGACGGCGATGCCTTCGTGGAACACGAACCCGGCTGCGTAGCCGGCGACCCCGGGGACCTTCAGAAGGTTCTGCCCCCAGGTTCGGAAGATGTTCTGCTTCACCGGCAGGCCGACCGCCTTCTGGAGGTAGACCGGTCCCTCCATGATCCCCCCGGCGATGAGCCCGGCGAGCAGGGCGGGGATGAACTCGTACGGTATGTCCAAGAGTTTCTCCTTATCGGGACAGGCCGGTGACTACCCCGGCGGCCACCGCCTCACACCCTGCACGCGACGCACACAGAGGACCTGGCCGTGCACATCGGATCGGGCGTGGACGCAGAGGGCGGAGGAGGGGGAGCCTGACTAGCGTGGCTGAGGTGGAGGCTCGCCAAGGTCAAACGCCTGAGCTGCGAGCCAGCGCCGCGACCAGCGGTGAGCGACACCTCTTACCGTCTCGTTCGGCGCTCCGTTCGTTACACGCGATCTGGCTCCATGGTCGACGACATGCCCATGGCTGACGACGAGGCGATCGAAAGCCAGGGTCAACCACGACCGGCTTCGTTGGAGGACGCACTCCTCGACGGGCTGCGTCGCGGTGACGAGGTTGCCTTCGAGTCGCTCATCGACCGACACACACCCGCGATGCTGCGCTTGGCCCTGTTCTACGTGCCCAGCCTGGCCATCGCCGAGGAGGTCGTGCAAGAGACGTGGCTGGGGGTGGTGCGAGGTCTGGGTTCTTTCGAGGGGCGATCCTCCCTGAGGACCTGGATCTTCCGTATCCTGATCAACAAGGCGAAGGCGTCCGGGGTGGCGGAGCGCCGGACGCTCCCCTTGGCGGCCGAAGGCGACGGAGACGCTGAGGCCCCCTCCGTCGATCCCTCCCGCTTCAGGGGCCCCCCACGCGGGTACTGGTCGTCGCCGCCCAACTACTGGGACGAGCTTCCCGAGGACCGGCTGTTGGCGGGGGAGACCCTTGCGGTCATCCAGCGGGCCATGGAGAGCCTGCCGGCAGGACAGCAAGCGGTGTTCGAGCTGCGAGACCTTCAGCAGTGGACGTCCGCCGAGGTCTGCAAAGCGCTTGGTCTCAGCGAGGGCAATCAGCGAGTGCTGCTGCATCGCGCTCGTACACGGGTTCGGAGTGCCATCGAGGAGTATTTCGATGCCCGTTAACCGCCCACTCCGAGGAGCCCTGATGAAGGCCTTGGCCTTGGTCGGCCTCCACCCTTGGCGCACCTGCCGAAAGTCCGTCGACTCGGTCACGGAGTTCCTCGAAGGCTCGCTCTCGCCGGAGGATCGCACCCGAGTGCTCACGCACCTCAAGGTCTGTCCGGACTGCCCCCGCTACTTTCGGCAGATCGAGCTCACCATACGGCTGGCTCGAGAGGTCCCCGCGGAAACGCTCCCACTCCCTGGCCGAGCTGCGCTCCTCGACGAGTTCCGGGACTCCCACCGGCCGCCCGACGAGGAGATCTAGCTGAAGCCTCGGTGTAACGCTCTGAGGGGTTGCCGAGACGGTATGAAGTGGAGGCGGCTGACAGCAGACCTGTGGCTCGGGGTGCGAGGAGAGAAGTCGGCCCTCAGCGCGAGCACGAGGTCGCTACCAGCTGATGGCTGTGGCGGCACCAGCAGAGCGGCCGTGCGCGGGTGATCCACCGATGAGGCAGAGAACGTTTCGTCTGCCGAGCCCTAGGCGGAGGCCCTCGAACAGGAGGTTTCCGCCCGTCGGGCGCGGGTACGAGCCGGGCCATGCTCCCTGAGGCAGGGTCCTTGAGGAGCGAAGAGCTGTGGTTGATCGCCTTGGCCGTCGGTTCACTCGCGGTCGTTCTCCTCGCCGTGCTCTTCGGCCTCGTTATCGCTGTGCTCCAGCGGATCGACCGCCACGCGGCGCGCACCCACACCGCAGCGAAGCAGATCGCGCAGAACACGGTCGCGCTGTGGACATTGGAGCAGACCAACCGCGACCTGGTGGCGATTCGCGACGCGGCCCGTGGTGCCGAGCGAGGCGGCGTCAGCAGCGCGGTCTCGACACTGGACGCGGTCAAAGACAAGGTCCAGGGTTGGCTCGGCGGCCCGGATCACGACGACGACAAGAGCTCGTAGCGTGCTGACCTTGGTGGCGCTGACGGCGTCGCTCCTCGCCGTGATGTTGGTCGCCGCTCTCGTGGCGGTGCTGATGTTCGTGATGCAGACCCGGGCCTTCCTGGCCGAGACCTCCTCGGCGCTGGAGGCCGTCGACGAGCGAGCCAGTCTCCTGGCCGCGCGCCTGGAGCGTCTGCAGGGCGCCACCGAGGCGGCGGCGGGCGGGCTCGAGATCGCCGAGAGGTAGCGAGAGCGTCGGTGGAGGTCCTCGCGTGGGTCGGGCTGGCGGTGTCCTGGCTCCTCCTCCTGCTCGTCATGAAGTTCGTCTTCCTCGTGCTGCGAGTGCTGAAGCAAACGCGTCGGCTCGCGCAGATGTCTCGTGACGCTGCCCTCAGCTTGGCGGACAACCTGTCCGACGACATGGCGTTCGCCGAGCTCGAGCTCCTCGCTGCCCAACTGCCCGAGGCCGCCCGTCGGCTTCCTCCCGGCTCGGCAGCTGCCTCACCGAGGGTCAGCTCGGTGTCGCCGGGACTCGGCGGTCGGTTCTCGTGACGACCATGCTGACGGTCCTGTCGGTGCTCGTTGCCTCGGCGCTGCTCGGGGTCCTGCTCGTCGGGCTCTTCCTCATGGTGAAGTCGCTGCAGAGCATCCGTCACTGGTTCGAAAAGACCACCATGGGCCTGCGTGCCGTTGAGCACCAGACCAAGGACCTCAGCAGAAGAGGCGCGGTACTGACCGCATCCCTACGAGAAGCGATTCAGGCCCTGCACGCCGCGTCCGGACCGGGACAAGAGGCAGACCGAGCCCGCGAGGAGGAGAGCCAATGGAAAACCTGATCTCGGTGCCGATGAAGGCCAGGGTCGATCTGCCCCTGGAAGGTGAGATCAGCCGCTCGCTGCCGAACCAGATGGGCAACGTCGCCGGGGCGCACAGCGCCGAGCTCCACCAGCGACTGCTCGAGACGGGCGGACGCATGGAGACGATGGGCCCGCTCAAGAAGGTCTACGTGTTCTGGCTGCCGGGGATGAGTTGCGACGGCTGCACCGTCTCGACCATCGGCGCCACCGAGCCGTCCATCGAGGAGCTGCTGACGGGGTCGCTCCCAGGGGTCCCGGTGATGATCCTGCACCACTACCAGTTCCAGATGGAGTCAGGCGACCACTTCACCCACCTGCTGGAACAGGCCGATGCCGGCGCGCTCGACGCGCCGTACATCATCGTCTACGAGGGGTCGATCACCGACGAGAACCTGACCGTGGGGGCCGAGCCGTTCGCGGCCAAGGGCTCGGTCCCGACCTGGGCGCCCGCCGACCAACGCCAGCGCCGGTCCACGCCGGAGTGGGTGCGACGCCTGGCGCCGAGAGCGGCGGTGACGATCGCCATCGGGACGTGCGCGACGTGGGGCGGCATCCCCGCCTCGCTGGGCAACCCGACCGGGGCCATGAGCATGATGGACTTCCTCGGCAAGGACTACCGCAGCGCGCTCGGGCTGCCAGTGGTCAACGTCCCCGGGTGTCCGCCCATCGGCGACGACTTCACCGAGACGGTGACCCTGCTGCTGAAGTACATGAACGGGCAGGGGCCGCTGCCCGACTTCGACGAGCTCGGGCGTCCCGCCTGGCAGTTCGGCGACACCGTGCACCTGCACTGCCCTCGGGGAGCCTGGTACGAGGAGGGCAACTTCGCCCGCGAGTTCGGTGGCAAGGAGTGCCTGGCCGAGATCGGCTGCTGGGGGCCGGTGGTCAACTGCCACATCACCGAGCGGGGCTTCATCAACGGCAAGGGCGGCTGCATGGTGGCCGGCGGCGCCTGCATCGGGTGCATGTCGCCGGGTTTCCCGGACAAGTTCACGCCCTTCTACAAGCGCCCGCCCCAGACCACGCCGGCCACCACGCTGTCGCGCATGCACGGGGCGCTGACCAAGCCACTTCGTCGCGTCACCCAGCTCGAGCGCAACCGCGAGCCGCGCTGGCGCGACACCGTCCCCAGCGGCTGGGCGCCGGAGTACGACAACGTCACCATCTTCCACCGCTCGTTCGAGTACTTCTACACGCGCATCCAGTACTTCCGCTCCGAGCTCCCCGGGCGCAACGAGAAGGACGAGGAGAAGTACGCCAGCGGCTACGTGGTTCCCCCCGAGGCTGCGTACGGCAAGGAGTACGCGCAGATGCTGCCCGACCGCAGGGCCGAGGAGGCCCGCAAGCGAGGCACGTACCAGCGACCGGGCCTGTCGCCGCAGGCCGACGGTTTCGAGACCCCCCTACAAGGCGACCAGGAGTAACAGCCGATGTGCTTTCAGAACTTGCCGATCGACTTCGACGCCCAGGGCAACGCCCGGCTGAAGGAGGGGATCGGTGACCCGTACGCCTACCAGACCCGTGACCTCGACCGCTCGAAGGTCGAGAAGCTCCTGGCCAGCAACGGCCACGTGAAGGACGTGGATTTCGACCCCGTCACACGGGTCGCCGGCGCGCTGGCGTTCCACACGGTGGTCGACCTCGAGCACCGCAACGTCCTCGAGGCGCACTCGATCGGCACCCTCTTTCGCGGCTACGAGGTCATCCTCAAGGGCCGGGACCCTCGTGACGCCATGTTCATCTCCAGCCGGGTGTGCGGCGTCTGCGGCGGTGTCCACTCGGTCGCTTCGTCGCTGGCGATGGAGATGGCATTCGGCATCGGGGTGCCGCCCATGGGGGGTGCGCTACGCAACATCCAGCTGGCGCTCGACTTCCAGGTCGACAACCCCGTCCACCTCTATCTGCTCGCCGGGCCCGACTTCTCCCAGGTGGTCGTCGAGCGCACCAACCCTTCGCTCTGGGAGCGGGCGAAGAAGACCGAGACGCGCCACGGCGACATCCACGGCTTCCGAACGGTGGCCGAGCTCATGACCGCGTTCAACCCGCTGACAGGCAAGCTCTACCTCGAGGGCCTGCACATGACCCGGCCGCCGAAGGAGGCCTACGCCATCCTCTACGGCAAGTACCCCCACCCCCAGACCGTCGTGCCCGGCGGGCTGTCGACCACGGTGTCGCTGCAGGTGCTGAACGAGACGCAGCTGCGAATCCTCCGTACCCTTGACTATGCCAAGCGCGGAGTGTTCATCTGGGACGAGATCACCCAGTTCTTCTACGATGCCGACCCCCGTTACAAGGAGGTTGGCACCCGGGCGAAGAACCTCATCGATGCCGGCATGTGGGACGACCCGTTTGCCTACGACGGAACCTACGCCGGCGCGCCCGAGTGGGGCGAACGCCGGTGGGCGACGCCGGGCGTCATCATCGGCGGCAAGCTGGTGACGACCAACCTGCACCACCTCAACATGGGGATGGAGGAGTTCGTGGAGCACTCCTACTACGAGGGGTGGGAGGACGACGGGGTCCCGTACCGCACCGACCCCGCCGGGAACCCGATCAGCCCGAACCACCCCTGGAACAAGGAGACCAAGCCGCGGTCCGACAAGCGCAGCTGGAAGGACCGCTACACCTGGAGCACCGCGGCGCGCTGGGACCGCCGGGCCATCGAGGCCGGCGCCTACGCCCGGCTCTGGACCACGGCGGCGGCGGGCAAGATGCCCCACAACCGCTTCCTCGAGGCCACCGGCACCAGCGTGAAGATCGACACCCCTCAGACGGCGGCGCTGCCGGCCATGGAGTTCGAGTGGAAGATCCCCGAGACCTGGAACGCCTTCGAGCGCAACCGTGCGCGGGCGTACCACATCGTCTACTCGCTGATGGTCGGCTACGAGAACGTCCAGATCGCCTTCGACCTGATGGGCCAGGGCGAGAACAAGGCGGCGACCATGACCGAGTTCAGGGTGCCGCGGGATGAGCGCGTGGGGGTCGGGTTCTGGGGTGCCGGGCGGGGTTTCCTCACCCACCACCTCGTCATGGACAAGGGCGTGCTCACCAACTACCAGATCGTGACGCCGTCCACCTTCAACGCCTCACCGGCTGATCCCTTCGGACAGCCCGGTCCCTACGAGGAAGCGGTCATGAACACCCCGATCCTCGAGGAGTTCGAGTCAGGAGAGAGCTTCACCGGAATCGACATCTTCCGCGCCATCCGGTCCTTCGACCCGTGCATGCCCTGCACCGTCCACGTCGCCAACGGCCGCAACATGATCATCCAGGATGCGACGACGTGCGCGTGCGGAGCGGCGTGAGCCCGAACATCCGCCAGCGCCGACACCTGATGGCCGAACGTGTCCTCATCGGCGGGGTGGGCTATCGCTGGTTCGGGGACGGATCGTTCGGGCTCGTCGTCAGCGACGAGCTGGCCAGCCTCGACTGGCCCCCAGGCGTCGAGGTCGAGGATCTCGGCTACGGCGCACTGCACGTGGCGCTCGACCTCGCCGACACCCACCCGCCCTATGGACGCGTCATCTTCATTGCCGTCACGCAACGGGGCCGGGAGCCGGGACGGCTGTACCGGTTCCGGTGCGGCCCCGAGCTGCCCGACAGCGAGGAGGTTCAGGCGCGCATGTACGAGGCCAGTGCCGGCGTCATCGACCTCGACCACCTCTTGGTCATCGGTCGCCACTTCGGCGCCCTTCCGCCCGACGTCGTCGTCATCGAGCTCGAGCCCTACTCGGACACGACCGGGGACCAGCTGAGCCCGCCGGTGCAGGCACTGCTCCCTCAGGCCGTCACACTCGTGCGTCGCGAGGTGCTCGCCACCTATGCGCCGAGCGCCTGATCGGGGAGGGAGACGATGGACGCCCCGCTTCTCTACAAACCTCATCCGTCCCTGTTCCCTCTCGCGCTGCTCGGCGGGCTCACCGGCACGGTGCTCCTGACGGTGCTCCTGCGGCTCGCCGCCGAGCTCGGGGTGACCGTTGTCGATCTTCCGCTGTTGCTCGGCCAGGTCCTCTCCAGCACCGCCAGCACGAGCTTCGATGGAGGGCATGCCGTGTTCGTCGTCGCCGGCGTGTTCATCCTGCCGCTGCCGATGGGACTGCTGTGGCCGCTGACGCCGGGGAACCGGTTCACCTTTCGCGGCGCGCTGGTCAAGGGCGCGCTCTGGGGCCTTGTCCTGGCCGTCTTCACCGGCATGCTGCTGCCACTCCTCGGCCTCCTCGGCAAAGCTGGCTTCTCGGACCCGGGACCGTTCGCGCTCGCTCTCGGCCTCTCGGGACCGGTCCAGCTCCTGCTCGGAACCGAGCTCTACTCGATCACCTTCGCGCTGGTTGCCTCCATGGGGCGGGGACTGCAGCCGCTGGATGCCGTCGGTTGGGGCTGGTGGTCCCACGGCAGCGGTGAGTCACCGTGACTGCGAAGCGGGGCTCGCTGCCGCCCGAGGTCGCCGCCGCACTGGGTGAGCTCGATGATCTCATCCAGATGTTCACGCAGCATCCCGACGAGGGAGTGCAGGACGCGGTCGTCGGGGTGCTGCGGGCCGTGGACGTCCTTCACCGGGGGGCACTGCAGCGCATCGCCGCGTTGCTCGAGGCCCGGTCGCTCCTCGACGTGGCCCTTGCGGATCCATCTGTCGCCCTGCTGTTCGACCTCTATAGAGCCCAGGATGTCGAGAGCGACGACGAGCGATCCCGGGCCGAGGCCGCGGTGGCCAAGATCCGTCCTGCGGTCGAAGCCCACGGCGGCCAGCTCGAGGTCATCACCGCAGAAGGTGGTGTGGTCAGCATTCGTCTTTCCGGCGCTGCTGACAGCTTCTCCGAGTCCCGCGCCAAGCTGCTCGGCCTGGTCGAAGAGACGCTACGCGCCGAGCTCCCGGAGTTCGTTCGGATGAACCTCTCGCCAACAGCGCAGGGTCCGGAGCGGCCGCGGGAGCCGACGCCGGTGGTGATACCGCTGTCGCGCCTGACTCGACGGAGCCCTTCGCCAGCTACCAGTGGAACGGCTGGGCGTGGTGGCTTTAGCTGCGGTTGATGGGCGCCGGCGGGTGCTCGTCGCCTGCGTCGGCAACCTCCTTCGGGGCGACGACGGATTCGGTCTCGCCGTCGCCGCCCGTCTCCGGGGTCGCCTGCCGAGAGGCGCCGAGCTCATCGAGACCGGAATCGGAGGCCTCGGGATCGTCCATGAGTTGATGGACGGCTATGGCGGGCTGATCGTCGTCGACGCCGTCGAGCGGCGGGCACGCCCAGGGACCGTCTTGCTCCTGGTTCCCGAGGTCCCCGAGGTCACCCAACCGACCTTCGAGGACTGGCAGGCACAGATCGCCGACCTCCATCTCGCCGAGCCGTCGCGCATTCTTCGC
>JADDPU010000285.1 GCA_016781725.1 Rubrobacter sp.
GGCAACGATAACATCACGGTCGTGGTCATAGACGTCAAGGAACGGGCAGCCCCGGAGGAGCCGGCCGCGCGCGAGGAACGCCGCTCCGAAGGCACGAGGGAGATGCCCGCCGTCGCGCCCACGGGGGACCCCTCTCCCCCGCGCCGGACCCCCACCTCCGCGCCCACCTCCCGAAGCGGCGAGCCGCAGAGACGCTCCAGGAGACCGCAGAGGGCCGCGAGCCGCAAGCGGCGGCGTAGCGGCACCTTCAAGACGATGCTCGGGCGGCTCGTGCGGGGGCTTGCGGTGATACTGGTGGTCCTCGCCGCCCTCACGCCGGCGTACCTGTGGGGCTCGAGCCGGTACTTCTTCGCCTTCGAGGGGGGTGAGGTGGTAGCCTACCGGGGCCTGCCTTACGCGCCCTTGGGCGTCGAGCTCAACCGGGAGTGGCAGAGACCCGGCCTCAGGGAGTCCGAGATCAAGGAGCCCTACGAGGAGCCGGTGGAGAACCACAAGCTCTACACCAGGGGCCAGGCCGAGAAGGTCCTCGAGAACTTGGGCAGGTAGGATGACCCAGCGCGCCACGACACCCATGATCCTCGCCCTACTCGTGACAACTTTAGGGTTCGCTACCCTCATCTTCGTGCAGGAGGCGGCGAGCCCGCCCCTCATCTACGGCGCCTATTACGCCGGGACCCTGTTCGTGCTCTACCTTGGCGTGAGGCTTCTGTTGCCGCACTCCGACGTTTTGCTGTTGCCGCTGGTCACGTTGCTCACCGGGATAGGTCTGGTCATGATCTTCCGCCTGACCTACAACGTAGAGGGTGTTCAGAACCTGGCGACTACGCAGGCGCTCTGGATCCTGATCGGGAGCGGCGCCATGTTTATCCTGGTGCTCTTCTTCCGCAACTACCACCGCCTCTTCGACTACAAGTACCTGTTCGCCTTCGCCGGGGTCTTCCTCATAGCCTCGACGTTCACGCCTCTGGGGTACGAGGTCAACGGGGCGCGCCTCTGGGTAGACCTAGGCCCCGTCAACTTCCAGCCCTCGGAGTTCGCCCGCATCGCCCTCATAGTCTTCTTCGCCGGGTACCTGGCCGAGAAGCGCGACCTCCTGGCGGCGACGAGCCGCAGCTTCCTCGGCATCCAGATACCGGCCATAAAGTACTTCGGGCCCGTCGCCCTCGTGTGGGCAGCCTCTTTGGGGCTCCTGGTCTTCGAGAAGGACCTCGGGTCGAGCCTCCTTTTCTTCGCCGTCCCCCTGCTTATGCTCTACGCCGCTACCGGCCGCATCGCCTACGTCTTGCTCGGTGGCATCCTCTTCTCCCTCGGCTCCCTCGTAACTTTCCTCCTTTTCGACCACGTGCAGGTGCGGGTGCAGGCGTGGCTCGACCCTTGGCAAGACCCCGACGGTACGGGCTTCCAGATCCTGCAGAGCATCTTCAACATCGCGGACGGCGGCCTGCTGGGGACGGGGCTCGGGGCCGGCTTCGCCCAGACCATCCCCGAGGTCGAGACCGACTTCGTCTTCTCGGCCATAGCTAGCGAGCTCGGCCTGCTCGGGGCGACGGCGGTCCTTCTGGCCTTCCTGATCTTCGTCTACAGGGGAACCAAGATAGCGCTGCTCGCCGAGGACGACGCCTCGAAGCTATTGGTCTACGGGCTCACCGCCATGTTCGCGCTGCAGACGCTCGTCATCGTCGGCGGGGTCACCAAGGCGATACCGCTCACAGGCATCACGCTCCCCTTCGTCTCCTACGGTGGCTCTTCGGTGGTCGGCAACTTTATTCTCACCGGCCTCCTCCTGCTCGTCTCCGAGAAGGCCGGGCGGCGCGAGGCCGAGGGACGCGCCTACCAGGAGTCCGACTGGAGAGCATCGTGAACGCCCACCTCAGGCGCACCTTCTACCTGTTCGTGGCCGGGTTCGTCGGGCTCGTGGTGATGCTCGCCTACTGGCAGGTCTACCAGAGGGAGGCGCTGGCGAACAACCCCCAGAACGGGTTCCAGACCCAGCGCAGCATATCCTCGCCGCGGGGTTTGATCCTCGCCCGCGACGGCGAGACCGTGCTGGCCCAGAGCGAGAAGCGCCGGGGCATCTCCGGTCCGATCTACGAACGCTCCTATCCGGGAGGGGCGGCGTTTACGGGCGTTGTCGGCTACTGGAGCACCAAGTACGGGGCGACAGGCATCGAGATCGGGCGCAACTCCGACCTCTCCAGCGTCGCCGGGGACCCCGAGACCGTGGACGACCTCATAAACCGGGCGACCGGCGGCCCGCAACCGGGCAACAACGTGATCCTCACCCTCGACCCCGAGCTCCAACAGCTGGCCTACGAGGCGCTCTCAGAGACAGTCACCGCCCGCGGCTCGGCGATGGCGATAGACCCCAAGACCGGCGAGATCCTGGCGCTCGCCACCTACCCGTCCTTCGACGCCAACAACATAGACGAGAACCTCCCCGAGCTCTCCCAGCGCTCTGATGCGCCCCTCATCAACCGCGCCACCCAGAGCCTCTACCCGCCGGGCTCGACCTTCAAGGTCATAACCTCGGCCGCCGCGCTCAAGGCCGGGGTGCAGCCCTCGGACACGTTCTTCGACCCCGGTTACCTCGACACGCCGGGCTACAGGGTCACCAACTACCAGAACAGGGACTTCGGTACCGTGACCTTCGCCGCGGCCCTCGCGTTCTCCATCAACGTGATCTTCGCCAAGATCGCCATAAACGAGGTCGGGGCCCAGCTCCTGTACGAGACGGCCACGGACTTCGGCTTCGGCGACCCCTACGACGACTTTCCTCTGCTGGTGGCCGGCAGCGACCTCGGGTACCCGGTCGAGGAGTGGGTCGAGGGAAACACCGCCCAGATCTCCTTCGGCCAGGACCGGGTCTTCTCCAACGTCTTCGAGATGGGCCTCGTCGCCGCCACCATCGCCAACGACGGCACGATGATGGAGCCCCGCATCGTCAAGTCGGTGCGCTCGCCCGACGGCATAATCCTCGACCAGCCGGCCCCGAGCGTCCGCCGGAGGGTGCTCGACCCCGCGACGGCGAATACCCTCAACGCGATGATGCAGAACGTCATCGTCACGGGCCAGCTCACCGAGGCCGAGATCCCCGGCGTCAAGGTAGCCGGCAAGACCGGGACCGCCGAGGCCCCACCAAGAGAGCCCCACTCGTGGTTTATCTCCTTCGCCCCTGCCGACGACCCGAAGATAGCCGTAGCGGTCATGGTCGAGAACGGCGGCGAGATCGGACCCCAGGGAGATGCGGCAACCCCGGCCATCCCCATCGCCCAGGACCTCATGGAGACGTACCTGAAGAACGAGGGCGGGTAAGGATATAATGCTAAGTTAGTGCAGCAGCTCGTAGACAACCGCTACCGCATAGTCAAGCCGCTCGGCAGCGGCGGTATGGCCGACGTCTTTCTCGCCCACGACGACGTCCTCGACCGCGACGTCGCCCTTAAGGTGATGAGCGCGCGCTACGCGAGCGACGAGGAGTTCGTCGAGCGCTTCAAGCGCGAGGCCCAGAGTGCGGCGGCGCTCTCCCACCCTAACATCGTCTCCATCTTCGACCGCGGCGAGACCGAGGACGGGACCTACTACATAGCGATGGAGTACCTGCCGGGCGGCACGCTCAAGGACCGCATCCTCAAGCGCGGCGCCCTGCCGCCCCGCACGGCGGCGGCGGTAGCCCTCCAGATTGCTGAGGCCCTCTGCGCCGCGCACGAGCGCGACGTCGTCCACAGGGACATAAAGCCCCACAACATCCTCATCACAGGGACCGGGGACGTGAAGGTCACGGACTTCGGGATAGCGAGGGCTGCCTCGTCTTCGACGATGACGCGTACCGGCCACATCTTGGGCACGGCTCACTACATCTCGCCCGAGCAGGCGATGGGCGAGCCCGTGGGGCCGGCTAGCGACCTCTACTCTTTGGGCGTCGTCCTCTACGAGATGCTCACCGGCGAGCTGCCTTTTGATGCGGACACGCCTTTGGGGATCGCTATGAAGCACGTCAACGGGCATTTGCGCCCGCCGCAGGAGGTGAACCCCGCGGTCCCGGACGGCATAAACGCCGTAACGGTCAGGCTGCTCGCCAAGCACCCCGAAGACCGCTACGCGAGCGACGCCGAGCTTATAGAGGACCTCGAGCGCGTCGTCGCGGGCCTCGAGCCCGCGAGCGCCACGACGGAGAAGATGACCCGGGTCATGCCGGCCGCCACCCTGGCCGCGACCACGCGGCTTGCCCCGGCTCCCCCTGTGCAAGGGGTGCGCAGGGACAAGAAGCGCCGCAGGGCCGTGCCCCTGATGCTCGCCCTTGTGGCCCTCCTGGCCTTAATCCCTCTCGCCTATGCAGGCTACCGAATACTCGGTGACGAGCCCCGGGTGGACGCGTCCCCGGAGAAGAAAATACCGAAGATCGCCGTCCCCAACCTGGTCGGCATGACCCTGGAGGAGGCCGAAGACCAGTACGGGGAGGACTTCGACCTCGAGGTCGCCGACATGGTCAGCGGCGAGCGACCCGTTGACACCATCCTGAGACAGGACCCGAGCGGCGGCGAGGCCGAGAGGGGCTCGACCATCGCGGTCACGGTAGTCGGGACGCAGGTGGCCGGCGTGCCGAACGTCGTGGGCGCGGCCCGCGCCGCGGCGGAGCAGGAGCTTACGGGGGCGGGCTTCGAGGTCAGGACACAGGAGCGGGCGAGCTCGTTCGGGGAAGAGGGGCTGGTCATGAGCCAGAGCCCGGGGGGTGGTGAGCGGGTCGAGGTCGGGTCCGAGGTGACGATCACCGTCGGCACCGGGCCCTCCACGGTGACGGTGCCAGACGTCACGGGCAACACCCCGGCGCAGGCGGCGGCGATACTGCGGGAGGCCGACCTGCGGCTAGGCTTCCAGAGCGAGGAGTACAGCGCCGGGGTGGCCGAGGGCAGCATCATCTACCAGAACCCGACCGGCGGGGAGAGCGCCGAGCCGGGGAGCGCGGTGGACGTCGCGGTCAGCCTGGGACCGGAGCAGGTCGAGGTCCCCGAGGTCTACGGCGTGACCCTCGCGGAGGCGCAGCAGCTCGTGGACGACGCGGGACTGAACTCCACCACCCTTGAGGTCGAGGGTGATGAGGCCGCCGGCACAGCCCTCTCGACGGACCCGCTGGCGGGGACGTTGCTCGACCCCGGGACCACGGTAACCATCTTCTACAGCGCGGGCCCGCCCGAGGTCACGGCCACCCCCGAGCCGACGACGGCGACGCCCGACGCCTCGGCCTCCCCGGATCCTCAAGCCTCCCCGGATCCTCAAGCCTCCCCGGATCCTCAAGCCTCCCCCGAGCCGCAGGCCCCGCCCGAAGACGAGCAGCAAGAAGATCAGGGGCCCGCGGACCGGCAGGACGGTAACGACAACGGCGGGTCCGCAAACGACGGGCCCGTAAACGGCGGAAACGGGGAGAGGGCCAAGGAGGCCAGAGAGAACCGGCGGAAGGCCATAGAGGAGCGCAGAGAGGCTAGGGCGGAACGTAGGGAGAACAGAGAAAACCAGTAAAAGGGGTTCTTCTGTGGTCGAATCCTGGCCGAGCGCGTCTCTCAGGGCTCCCTGAGAAGCTCACGCCTCACGAAATCTAAGAGGGAATCGGCCCGCACCTCCCGCGGCGGGTCCACCTCGACGAAGCTGTGGCGGCCGATGGCGTTCTCCCGGAGCCAGTCTTCCTCGACCCTCTTTGCCCGCTCGAGGTCGTAGCCGGTCTCGAAGTAGACAGCGTGGAGCTCCCCGTCTGGCAGCTCGACCACGAGGATGGGGTATCTACCGGGGGAGTTAGCCCGGATCTTCACGGTTTCCACCGCCGCGGTGCCGCCCATGCCCGGAGTCTATACGAGGTTCGCGCGGAATAGAAGTGCTCGGGAGCCCGAGGGCCCCGTGATAGAATCAAGCACCTATGAACGTACTTCACGACATTCATATTCGCGGAGGGAGTCATCGTGTCAGATCCCATACCCAAAGACGGAGAAATTGAGGCCGGAGGGTCCGAGCCCGCCGATGAAGCCAACAGGCTACCGCCGGGGAACCTGCCTGAGGAGTTGCTCCTGCGGCGCCTGGGGAGGCTCGATACCCGGCGAGCGCTGGCCGAGCTGTGTAGGAGCGTGCCGGGGCTAGAGGAGGTCCTACTCCCGCGGGGCATCCAGGCCGACGCCCTCACCCGCAAGTCCGGGGGCGGCGCGCCCCTCCTGCGGGGCATAGCGCGCAGGGTCTTGCAGGACGCCGCCGCGTGGGGCGCCTTCCGCACCGCCATCCAGGAGCAGATCCCGCCAGAGACCTTCGAGGCGCTGGAAGGCCTCTCCGCCGAGAGCCTGGAGGAACTCGCGCGGGCCCACACCACCGAAGGGCTGCTGCTGGCGGCCCTGAGCGCCGAGGAGGAGCCCGAGGACGGCATCGTCGAGCTCCTCGTCGAGGCGTGGCGGGAGGAGCAGGGCGAGGCCGAGAAGCGGGCCTCGAAGGACGCCCGCACCAGGGACCTCGAGGCCGAGCTCGAGCGCCTCAAGCAGGAGAACGAGCGGCTCTCCTTCGCCACCCGGGCCGCCAAAGAGCGGGCCGCCGCCCTGGCGGAGGAGGTAGAGGTTCTGACCGGCGAGCGCGAGGGCGCCTCCGCGCAGGTAAGGAAGGCGGAGGAGAAGGCAGCGTCTGCCCTGGACCAGCGGGGCAGGCTCGACGAGCGCATCGCCCACCTCGAGCGGCGGGACGCCCAGCTCGAGCGGGCGCTCGAGGGTGAGCGAACCGCCTACTCCAGGGCGGCCGAGCGCCTCGAGGAGCTCCACGAGGAGCTCGGGCGGGTGGCCGCGGAGCGCGACCGGATCCGCGACGCCCTACAGCACGCCAGGTTCACCGACGACGGCTTCGGGGAGCTGCTCGTGCGGTCCATCAAGAACGAGGTCGGGGCCCTGCCCGCCACCCTCGACAACACCGCGCAGGCCGCGCGCCTCCTCGAGTTCATGGGCAAGGTCCTCCAGGCGCACACGGACCTGCGGGCACCGAGGGAACCGCGATCCCCATCCTCCGTGGAGCGAGACCCCGAAGACGCCGACCCTTCTTTAGCGAGCCCGCCGGAGAGGTCCGAAGGGCCGGCGGATAACGGCACCAGGCGCCCTAGGGTCGGGGGCTACGGCAAACCCAGGCCGACGCTCTCCTTCCGGGCCTTGGGCGGGGCAGGGGAGGTCGGCGGCAGCAGCCATCTCCTGGACTTCGGCAAGACCAGGGTTCTGGTCGACGCCGGGATCAAGCCCGACGGCAGGGGGCCCGTAACTCCCGACTTCGCCGGGATCGAAGGGCTCGACGCCGCGGTAGTAACGCACGCCCACCTCGACCATTGCGGGGCGCTCCCGCTGCTGGTGCGCGACCGGCCTGACGTGCCGATCTACTGCACGCCCCCTTCGGCGAAGCTGATAGTGAGCGCGCTCAACGACCACGCGGCGATGGGCGGCGGGCTACCACGGGGAGCACCCATCCACGAGGTCAAGAGGCGCCTGGTACCCGTACCCTTCGGCAAGCCGCTCAAGGTCGGGGACGCGAAGATCACGCTGACCGAGAGCGGCCACATCCTGGGAGCGGCGAGCGTCCTCGTCGAGTCGGGGCCGGCTACCGTCTTCCATACAGGGGACATCTGCATGGAGGACCACTTCTCGATCCCCTCGGCCCGGCTGCCGAACGTGAGGGACATAGACCTCCTGATCATGGAGGCTACCCTGGCCGATCAGAAGCCCCAGCCTTTCTCCGAGTCCATAAGGACGATGGTCGAGGTCATAAACGAGACCACGCTCGAGCGGGGCGGGACGGTCTTGATCCCGACCTACGCCCTGGGGCAGGCCCAGGAGATCATCCTCGGCATCAAGCACTACGGTAAGGAGTACGGCCTGGACCGCGACGTCTTTATCTACGTCGACGGCTCGGTGGTTACTACCTCGGAGAGGCTCTACGCCGAGCAGCTCGGGTACATGAAGCCGTATTTGCAGCACAGCGACCCGCGCGAGATCTTTTTCTCCGAGAACATCCGGGCCGTCGCCAACGACGATGCGGCGCGCGAGCGCATCCTCTCGAACCCCTGCGCGATTATCGCCTCGCCGGTGACGATGCAGGGCGGGGCGAGCGCCTTCTACCGCAGACGCCTGGAGACGAGCTCGAGGAACGCGGTGATCCTGCCGTCGAACGCCGCCTCCTCCTACGGGACGCACCGCGCCGCCGGCGAGGAGGAGCAGTGGCGCGTCGAGCGGGTCAGTTTCGCCGCCCACTGCACGCAGGACGAGCTGCTCGGCATAACGGAGAAGCTGAACCCCCGTCAGATCATCCTGATCCACGGCTCCCGGCGACGCATAAGCGACCTCGCCTTCAGGCTCGCCCCGAACCACAAGATCCACACCCCGACCGTCGGCGAGACCGTCCGTACCGTCCTGTAGTGCCGCGGGAGCTACCGGAGGTCATCCGCCTGCGCGACGCGCGCGGCGCGCGACCCGAGAACGCCGCGGGCATCGGGGAGTTCTGGTACGAGCCTGAGGTCTGGAACCTACCCCTCTCCCCCACCGCCCGCGTCCTCTACGCGGGCCTTTGCTCTTTTCTGGGACACCGCGAGATCAACCGCAAGGACCTGCGCAACACCCTTAAGGGCTCCTCTGACCCCGAGATACTGGAAGCCCTCGAAGAGCTGGTCGGCCGCAACCTCCTGGAATCCGCCGATCATCCACCCGCTGGCGGCCCGCCAGCCTACGCCGTGTATTCGGTGAGGGAGTTCGGAGCCTAGCGGGGGAGGCGCGTCTCGGTAGGGAACGCCTTGCCTTCGAGGTGATCCGAGAGGGTGTAGGCGCCGCCGGCCCAGCAGCGTCCCACGCCCCCGGTCGTCGCCGCCAAATCCACGAGCCGCCCCAGGATCCTCAGGCAGAAGCCGTTGAGGACCTCGTCGGGGTCGTCGGTCTTGCCGCGCGCCTTCGCCACGAAGAGGCCCTTTGTCTTCCACAGCCCGTCGCGGTAGACGGCGAAGGTCTGGCAGGGTTCCGCCCCTGCCGCCCCGGACCAGCCGAGGACGCGGCCCGAGTATCCCGAAGGATCCAGGCTGTAGCGGCTCAGATCCTCGTGCATGAGGTCCTCGTCGGTCTCGGCGGCCGCGCCCCGTATGGGCGCGAATGAGACGCCCGCCTCGGAGCCGGCCACGGCCCGCAGGTCGAGCACGCCGCCCGCGTGGGTGGTCTCCACCCGAAGCCCGGCCTGCCGCCCCAACTCCGCGGCGTACTCGAGCCCGGTGAAGAGGCGCCCGGAGAAGCCGCGCGCGGCGTCCTCGGCCTGCCGGATGAGCTCTAGCGAGCGGTCGGCCTCGTCGCGGTAGCGGCGCAGACGGACTAGCGCGCTCTCCTCGAAGCCCAAGAAGGACCCCTAGTCCTTCGCCCAGGAGCGGAGCGCGCGATCGGCGAGGCCCGGGAGGAGGGTGACTCCCGCGACGAAGAGGCGGTCGGCGAGGGTGACGTACACGTCTCTAGGACCCTTCTCGGCGGCGTCCGCGATACTCGCGGCCACCCTCTCGGGGGTCACGCCCTTCGGGCGCCAGCCGCGCTTCTCGTCCCTGGTGCGCCGGGAGTTCTCCCGGAAGGAGGTGCGGGTCGTACCGGGGTAGACGCTGGTGACCGAGACTCCCCCTTTCGCCAGCTCGACGCGCAGGGCGTCCGAGAGGGCGTTGAGGGCGAACTTGCTGGCGCAGTAGCCGCCGACCTTCGGGATGGCGCGCTTGCCCACGACCGACGAGACGTTGACGATCCTGCCACCTCGCCCCATGCGCGGCAGCGCAGCCTGGATGCAGTTCAGAGGACCGACGGTGTTGACCTCGAAGACGTAGCGCAAATCCTCCGGCCGCAGCTCGGAGACCCGGCCCGAGAGCCCGAGCCCCGCGTTGTTGACGAGGATGTCCAGGGCCCCGAACTCTTCGACGGTTCGCCCGACCATGGCCTCTACGGACTCCCTATCCGTGACGTCGGTCTTCGCGAAGATCGCCAGCCCGCCCGAGGCCGAGACCTCGCCGACCAGCGCCTCGAGCTTCTCCGCGTCCCGCGCCGCAACCACTACCGAGGCGCCGCGGGACGCCAGCTCGCGTGCCGTCGCCTCGCCGATGCCGCTCGACGCGCCGGTCACGACTGCCACCTTGCCTTTGAGGGCCTGCTCCAGGGGTGCGCCCCTTAACCGTCGTCGGGGTCGCGGAGATCTTTTGCGAGGACGGTCCTCACCACGAGGGGCGCCACGGCGGGAAGACGGGGGGATCGGGTTGGCGCGCGGAGATGTCGTAGAGCTGGCGGAACACCGCGAGGATCTCCTCCTTGCGCCGTTCCTCGCGGGCCGTGAGCCTCTGCGAGTGCTTCAGGTCCTCCAGCCAGCGCAGGCTGCGCGTCTTGCTGACCACTATCCCTCTTCCTTCCGCTCCTGATGGTCCAACTCTCTCGGGCCTCTTTCTCTCCGTGCGCCCACCGGTCCGCCGGCCGGGGCACGTATAGTACCATCTCAGAACGCCCTACCCACCCGGAGTCTCGAGTACCCAGCTCCGATATACTTGGCGACGTGGACGGTGGCGGGAAGATACTCGTCGGGGTGACAGGCGGCATCGCGGCGTACAAGGCGCCCGGCGTGATCCGACGCCTCAGAGAATCCGGCCACGAGGTGAGGGTCGCCGCCACCGAAGCCGCCTTCCGGTTCATCCCAGAGGAGACCCTGGCGATCGCCGCCGGCGATCACGTCCACACGGAGAGGACCTGGTGGGAACGCTCGGGCCGCGTCGAACACGTCTCCCTGGCCCGGTGGGCCGACCTCGTGCTCGTCGCCCCGGCGACCGCCGACTCGATGGCCCGGGCGGCCGTGGGCTTGGGCGACGACCTGCTCTCGGCCACGATCCTCGCCGGGGCGAAGCGTGTCCTTTGGGCCCCCGCCATGAACCCGGAGATGTGGAGCAACCCGGCCACGGCCCGCAACGTCGAGACCCTAAAAGGCTGGGGCCACCGCTTCGTCGGGCCGGCCGAGGGCCTCATGGCGTCGGCCGAGGAGCAACCCGGCGTCGGGCGCCTCGCGGAGGAGGCGGAGATCGTCGCCGCCGCCGAAGCGGCGCTCTCTTCGGACGAGAGCCAGCCGGACCCTGGCTCCTAGAACCCGGCGCAGCTGCTGGTCGAGTCCTCCAACCAACCGCCGGAATCCCTGAAGAACGCGACGGTGGCCACCACCCGGCCGTCGCGCACCACGCGAACGATCCTTCTCTCCTGGCTCTCCGGATAGCCGGCCAGCTCCACTGTGTCGCCCTCCCGCAGCCGATTCGAGAGGCCACGCCGGACCATCTCGACAGGATCCCCCTCTTTGCCCTCTGCCCCGGCGGCGTACTGGGGACCCCCGCCGACCGCCATGCCGCCCTGGCACTGGAGCTCGACCGGCTTGTAGAAGCCTTCCGGGTCCACGACTCGCAAGGTCTGGTAATCGGTGCCGACCCCGTCCACGGGAGGCTTCTCGCAGCCGACCCTGGCCTCTCCAGGCGGGTAGCCCACGACGTGCTTGCTCCCGCCGCGCGGGGCGCTTCCGCCCTCTCCTCCGCCCGCGGGGTCCTCGAACGAGTACCCGGCCTCGGCATCGAGACGGTTGTCGATCACGAGATGCACCCCGTCGGAACGGGCCTTTACGACGGGCGTGAGAACGCGCGTCCCATCCCGGCCACACACGATGCGGGCGGTCTCCGGAGCCTCTTCTCGGCCTGAAGGCGCCTCAGGCTCATCGGTCGCGGCCGGCCCGCACCCGTCCAGGAGCGAGGCCACCGCGAAAAGGCAAAGCAACGCGACGAGGTACCTCACGGCGCCCGCAACCTCACGTTCCATCGCTACCTCCGGCTCGGGAGATCCACCCCCGATAGTCTACAGCCATCCGGCCACCCGAGGAGCTACGGGGCGGCTGG
>JADDPU010000185.1 GCA_016781725.1 Rubrobacter sp.
GAAGCCCTCCGGCGCGCACCGCGCGGCGAAGATCGAAGAGACGGCTCGACTCTAGGCGTCCAAGTCGGCGGTCAGCCGCAGCGGGGGTCCGAGGCCGGCGGGAAGCACCCGCTCCCGGGGACGGGCTTGGCCTGGTAGAACCAGTAGTCGATCCACACCCGCCGCAGTAGACCGTCGTAGCTTATGGGGTACGTCGTCGCGAGAGGCAGGAAGAACAGCGTCATCGCGAGCGCGCAGGCGGCGAAGGCGACGACGACCCAGGGCCCCCACCGCTGGCGGTCCCAGATCCTGCACAGCCAGTAGACGAGCGCCAGGATCGCAAAGGAGTAAGGGATTAGGTAGTTGTAGATGTAAGGTATCCGGGTGCCTGGCACCCACGGCAGCATCAGGAACACGTAGCCGAGCACTATCGGCACGAGGGGGTCGTCGGCTGAGAGCTTTCTGGCGACGGTCTTGCGCGCCACCTCGACGAGGCCGGCGAGGACGGCGAGGGTGCTGCTCCACCACACGAGCGGGTTGCCGATGGCGAGTACGATCTGCAGCGTCCCGCCCGGGTTCGGCTCGTAATAGTAGCGTATAGGCCTGAGCATGATCGGCCAGCTCCACCAGGGCGAGCCCCACAGGTGGGGGATGGCCGCGCCGATCTTGCGGATCGCCTGGAGGTGCCACTCCCACACCTCGACCCACGCCTGCACGGGGTTCGTAGTCACGATGATGAGGCGCTCGACGTAGACGATGGCGACGTAGATGAGCGCCGCGACCCAGAGCCCGGCCAGAAACGGGCGGAGCAACCCCTTGCGCCAGAGCACGTAGCCCGCGGGGATGACCACGGGGAACGCCGCCCACTTGATGCTGATGGTCAGGCCGAGCAGGATGGCAGGCCAGATCGCCTGCCCTTTGCGCTCCACTACCAGCGCCGCAAGAAAAGTCGCCAGGGTGAAGAAGACCAGAAAGATGTCCATGACCCCCGTGCGGGAGTGCACGATCATGATCGTCTCCCCGGCGAGGAAGGCTGCGAGGAGCAGCGCCCCAACCCTCTGCTTGAAGAGGGACCAGCCAAGAAAGAAGCCCAAAGGCAGCAGGGCGAGGCCGAACACCGCAGGCATCAACCGCCAGGCGAACGGCGTGTCCCCGAAGACGGCGATGCTCCAGGCTATGATGAACTTGCCCAAAGGCGGGTGCAGATCGAAGAAGTCCGTGCCGCTCAGGTACTTGTTGGCCATGACGGGGAAGTAGATCTCGTCCCACATAGTCTTGGGTGGGAAGCCGAGGTTGTAAGTCCGCCCCCAAAGCCCGACCGCAAGCGTAAGGAGGGTCAGGAGCAGTAGCGACCGGTAGGCCCACGACCTGTCGTGGTTCAGGAGGAACTTCATAAGGCGCACGTTACTAGTTTTCGCGAGCGTTTGTAAAGGGTGGCGGAGGGTCATGGCCCTACCGGCCAGTACGGCGACGAGTCCTCGGGCAGCGGCTCCTGGGCGCCTCAGCCGGCCGAGCCCGCCGCGAGCTCCGTGAGGCGGGACATGGCCGACCTCGTCGCCGGGTAGAGGGAGCGGTAGACCTCGTAGTACTCCGCGTAGGTTTTCGAGCGTTCGGGATCCGGCTCGGTAACCTCCTCGCGCAACTCTACTACGGAGCTGGCCTCGTCCACGTCGGCGTAGGTACCCGAGGCCAGGCCGGCAAGGAGCGCCGCGCCGTAGGCGGGTCCCTCGTCCGCGACCGTGCGGCGGACCGGGGTGCCGTAGACGTCGGCCTGGAGACCCCGCCACAGGGCGCTCCTCGCCCCGCCGCCGGTAGCCCTCACGTCCTCGACGGGCACCCCGAGCTCGCGCATGATCTCCAGGGCGTCGCGCAACGAGAAGACCACGCCCTCCATCACGGCGCGGGTCATGTGCGCGGCGCCGTGGCGCGCCGTGAGCCCGAAGAAGGCACCCCTGGCGTCTGGGTCGAGGTGCGGGGTGCGCTCGCCGGAGAGGTATGGCAAGAAAACTAGGCCCTCGGAGCCGGGCGAGACCTCTGAGGCAGCCTCGACGAGCTCGTCGTAGTCGCCGCCCACGGTCTCGCGCCACCAGGAGAGCGACCCGCCAGCGGAGAGCGTCACGCCCATGAGGTGATAGGCGCCGGGCACGGCGTGGCAGAAAGCGTGCAACCGTCCCGAGGGGTCGGGGTTGAACTCCCTGGTGTGGGCGAAGAGTACCCCGCTCGTCCCCACCGAGGAGCTCACGAGCCCGGGGCCGACGATCCCGGTCCCTACCGCCGCCGCCGCGTTGTCCCCGCCGCCGGCGGCCACCGGGATGCCCGAGGGCAGACCTATCTCGGCGGCCACACCCTCGCGCAGGGCGCCCGTGCTCTCGGGCCCCTCGTGGACACGGGGCATCCACTCGTAGGGGATCTCCAGGGCGTCCAGGATCTCGCCGGACCACTCGCGCTTCCGCACGTCGAGGAGAAGGGTGCCGGCGGCGTCGGAGGCGTCGGTGGCGTACTCGCCGGTCAGCCTCAGCCTGACGTAGTCCTTGGGCAGGAGCACGCGGGCCACCCTCCCGAAGTTCTCGGGCTCCTCGTCGCGCAGCCAGACTACTTTTGGCGCCTGGAAGCCGGTCAGGGCGGGGTTGCCGGCGATAGAGATCAAACGCTCCTCGCCGACGGCCCGCGTTATCCGGTCGCACTGGGGCCCCGTGCGCTGGTCGTTCCACAGGAGGGCGGGCCGGATCACCTCATCGGACGAATCCAGAAAGACCGAGCCGTGCATCTGGCCGGTTAGCCCGATCCCGGCGACCTCCCCCACCTCGGCGGCAACCCTACCCAGCGCCTCTTCCGCGCCCTCCCACCAGTCGGCGGGATCCTGCTCCGTCCAGCCGGGGCGCGGGCTGTGGAGGGGGTACCCGGAGGAGGCCTCCGCGACTACGCCCCCCGACTCGTCCACGGCGACGGCCCTCGCGCCGCCCGTCCCTACGTCGAGGCCGACGAGCACGCTCATGCCCCGCCCCAGAAGTCACCCTCGCTTCGCCCGGCGCGGGCCTCCTTGCGGCGCCTGGCCACCTCCGCCTCGTAGTCCTCGTCGAGGCCCAGCGCGGCGTAGACGGCCCTCTGGCCCGCCAGCGCGTCGGCTTCGGCCTTAGCCTCGCCCAAAGCGGTGCGGTCGATCCTCCGCGCCAGATCCCAGATAAACTCCCAGTGCAAGATGGCGCGCCTGACGGCGGAGACCTGATCCTCCGTGTAGGGGTAGAGGTCGAAGCCTACGAGCTCGCCCTCCTCCCCGTAGCCCGTATCCTGCAACGTCTGGGCGAGCTCGAGGGTCTGCATAAAGAAGTTGGTGCCGACCACGTTGTCGTCGTCGAAGGTGCCCCAGCCGTCGTTGCCGTGCTGGTGGCCGAGCTTGCGC
>JADDPU010000220.1:0-216 GCA_016781725.1 Rubrobacter sp.
GGCGCTGACGGCTGACCCGCCGGCGTCTCTGGCGCGGAAGCGATGATATACGGAAGAGGCATGATCGGATGAAACCGGACGAGAAGGCGTTCGAGGAACATATTGCCCCCTCGCTGGTGCAGAGCGGCGGGTACCGGGCCGTCAAGCTAGGCAACAGTTCTGGAGATTTCGAGGCCGGGCGCGGGCTGGATCTCGCGGAGCTGTTCGCGTTTATAG
>JADDPU010000220.1:259-452 GCA_016781725.1 Rubrobacter sp.
CGGCGGGGAATCCAAGGCGCGGGAGAGGTTCGCGGACAGGCTGGCGAAGGAGCTCGACGCGCGCGGGACGGTGGACGTGCTGCGGCACGGGGTCGTGGACCTGGGCGTACGTCTCCGGCTAGCCTTCTTCAAACCGGCGCACGGGCTGACGCCCGAGCTCGTCGCGCGCTACGAGGCGAACCGGCTCACCGTC
>JADDPU010000220.1:577-6267 GCA_016781725.1 Rubrobacter sp.
CAAGAAGCAGTATCGGGAGACGCGGGACCCGCAGAACGTCACCCTCCGCCGGGCGGTCGTGCACTTCGCCGTGGATACCGAGCAGGTCGCGATGACGACGCGGTTGGACGGTGCCTCGACACGCTTCCTGCCGTTCAACCGGGGTTACAACCGCGGCAAGGGCAACCCGCCCAACCCACGAGGCCACCGCACCGCCTACCTGTGGGAGCGGGTGTGGGAGAAGGACGCCTGGCTCGACCTGCTCGGGCGGTTCGTCCACGTCGAGAGGCCGGCGAAGGGCACGAAGTTCTCGGGAGCAGTGATCTTCCCCCGCTACCACCAGTGGGACGCCGTCATCAAGCTCTCCGCCCACGCTCGGGAGCACGGCGCCGGTGAGAGCTACCTCGTCCAGCACTCCGCGGGCTCGGGCAAGTCCAACACGATAGCCTGGCTCGCCCACCGCCTCTCGAGCCTGCACGACGCGAACGACGAGAAGGTCTTCGACAAGGTAGTGGTCATCACCGACCGGGTAGTTCTGGACAAGCAGCTTCAGGAGACTATCTACCAGTTCGAGCACGCCCACGGCGTCGTCCAGCGGATAGACGAGAGCTCTACGCAACTCGCCGAGGCGCTCTCGGGCCAGGCCGCCCGCATCATCATCACGACGCTGCAGAAGTTCCCTTTCGTCCTCGACAAGGTCGAGGGGCTCCCCGCCCGCCGCTACGCGGTGCTGGTGGACGAGGCGCACTCCTCGCAGACCGGCGAGACCGCCAAGGACATGAAGAAGGTCCTCGGCTCAGGCCCTGTCATGAGAGGAAGCCTCGCCGCCGAGGGTTCGAACGGGTACGGGTCGGAGCCGGGGGACCCGGCCGAGGAGGCGCTCGTCCGGGAGGCCGAAGCGCGCGGCCACCAGGACAACCTCAGCTTCTTCGCGTTCACCGCGACGCCCAAGGGCCGCACGCTCGAGATGTTCGGCACGTACGACGAGGCGGCAGGGCACAACGTCCCGTCCCACCTCTACTCGATGCGCCAGGCTATAGAGGAGGGCTTCATCCTCGACGTCCTCGCCAACTACGTCACCTACCAGACGTACTTCAAGATTCAGAAGGCCGTCGAGGAAGATCCCGAGTACGACCCCGGCGAGGCCGGCGCGGCCATCGCCCGGTTCGTCACGTTGCACGAGCACAACCTCTCCCAGAAGGCCGAGGTCATAGTCGAGCACTTCCGCCGGCACGTGGCGAAGAAGATCGGGGGCCGCGCCAAGGCGATGGTCGTGACCTCCTCGCGCAAGCACGCGGTGAGGATGGCGCGGGCGTTACGCCGGTACGCGGACGATCACGGCTACGGGTCTCTGGGGATACTCGTCGCGTTCTCGGGGACGGTGGAGGACGAGGGCGTCCTGTACAGCGAGCCGCAGATGAACGGCTTCCCCGAAACTCAGACCCCACGCGAGTTCGAGGAGGGCGAGTGGCGCTTCCTCGTCGTCGCGGACAAGTACCAGACCGGCTTCGACCAGCCGCTGCTCTACGCTATGTACGTGGACAAGGTGCTCACGGGGCTGGCCGCCGTGCAGACCCTCAGCAGGCTCAACCGCCGCGCCGAGGGCAAGGACGGCACGTTCGTCCTCGACTTCCGCAACGACGCCGAAGCGATCCGGGCCGAGTTCGAGACTTACTACGGTGAGACCGTAGCCCCACAGACCGACCCGAACCTGCTCTACGACACCCGCCGCGCGCTCGACGAGTACGGAGTCCTCCGTCCCGAGGAGGTCGCGAGGGTCGCAGCGCTTCTCGTCGCGGCCGAAGCAAGCCGCAACAACCACGCCCGCTTGCACGCCGCGCTGGCCCCGGCGGTGGACCGTTTCTACGCCCTCGAAGACGAGGAGCAGGAGGCCTTCCGCGACGAGTTGGGGCGGTTCGTGCGGATCTACTCGTTCCTCTCGCAGGTAGTCAGCTTCACGGACGCAGGACTGGAGCGCGACTACCGCTTCTGCCGGGCGCTCATGTCTTTCGTCAAGCGCCCGGCCGGCGATACCCTCGACCTGGGCTCCGAGGTGGAGCTCACGCATCTGCAGCTGGAGCAGACCTTCGAGGGCTCGGTCTCGCTGGGAGCGGAGCAGGGCGTCGTCACCACTATCTACTCAGGGACCGGCCGCGCTCACGAGCCCGAAGCCTCGCCGCTCTCGCACATCATCCAGAGGCTCAACGAGCGGTTCGGGCTCAAGCTCACGGAGGCGGACAGGCTACACCTCGACGGCATAGCCCAGAACCTCGTGGAAGACCAGACCGTGCAGCGACAGGCCGCCGCGAACTCGCAAGACAACTTCGGGGTCCAGTTTCCCCAGCACTTCCAGAGCGCGGTCGTGGACAGGCTCGCCGGCGCCGAGAAGTTTTCGTTCGAGTTGCTGGATAACGAGGATCTCGCGCAGCAGGTAATGAGCGCTTACCTGCCGCTCGTGTACGGTCGGGCCAGGGTCGCCTGGCAGGAGCACTGTCCCATCGGCGAGCTGCTCGGACCGCCACCGAAGGAGAGCGCGCACCTGGAGTACAAGTCCACGTTCCGTACTCGCGCTGACTCCGGAGTGCTCTTCAAGCCCCTCCAGACGGCGAGCCTCAAGACCGTCGCCGCGTTCCTGAACAGTCGGGAGGGCGGGACGCTCTTGATCGGGGTCGCGGACGACGGTTCGGTCTTAGGCCTGGAATCCGACTACGCCACGCTGCGCAAACCCGGCAGGGACGACCGCGACCTGTTCGGACTCCACCTCAACCAGGCCCTGATCAACGCGGTCGGCATGGCCGCCGCGGCCAACGTCGGCCAGGAGATCCTGGGGGTCGGCGGCAAAGACCTCTGCCGGGTCCACGTAAGACCTTCCGGTTTTCCGGTCGAGGCAGAGGTGGTCGAGGTGGATAAGAATGGCCAGCACGTCAAGAAAAAGATCTTCTACGGCCGCTTCGGCAACGGCACCCGTGCGATCTCGGACCCGAAGGAACGCGAGAGGTACAAGGTCCAGGTCTGGGGACCCTAGCCGCCGTCGTAACGGAAGGACGGCTCCTTCTGCGCCCTGAGACCTCTTTCTGTAAGATGGGAGCCGTTTTGCGGCCAGGAGGCAAACGTTTGCGCGGGGTGCTCCCTTGAGGCGGCTGCGCGTGCTGATGACGCGACAGGAGATCGTGCCGGAGCGCCTGGGCGGCGCCACGGTCGTCGTCCTCGACGTGTTCATGGCGACCACGACCCTGCTTACGATCCTCGAGAACGGCGCGCGCGGCGTCTTCCCCGTGGAGAGCCTGAAGGAGGCCGACCGCGTGAAGGAGAGCCTCGACGCGTCCTCGCTCCTTCGCGGCGGCGAGCAGGACGCGGCCAGGATCGAAGGCTACGATCACGGCCCCTTCCCCGAGGAGTACGCGCCCGAGGTAGTGAGGGATAGGGACGTGATCTTCGTGACCACCAACGGGACTCGCGCCATCGCCGACGCCGCTCCCGCAGAGAGCGTCCTGCTCGGCTGCCTGCGCAACGCTCCCGCCGTGGCCCACTATCTGCAAGAGTCGGGGACGGGCTCGATCTACCTCGTCTGCGCCGGCTCCGTCGGCCGCTTCACCGTCGAGGACTTCCTCGGCGCTGCGACGATACTCTCTCACATGGACGCGGGCGGCTGGCGCCTGAACGACGGGGCGTGGATGGCCCTGGACTTCGCCGAACGTCACAGAGGGGACGTCGCGGGCGCGCTGAAGCAGAGCCGGGCGGGACGGTGGCTCGCCGAGAACGGGCGGATGGACACCTTCGACTTCGTCGCCGACGTGGGGGCGAGCGGGCTCGTGCCCGAGGTGGTCGGAGGGAGGCTGCGCCGCGCGAACGGGCCACGAGACGAGCCGCCGCTCGAGATCTCCGGGGAGACCAGGGAGGGAGGAGAGCCGTGAGCGAGACGATAGACGTCCGCGAAGGCGAAGTGTTCGACGCGAGGACGCTCGGGCGCCACGAGCACCCCTCTCGTGGGGGGACGTGTAGTGGGGCCTGACACTTTAGGCGTCCTCGGCACGGGCACGATGGGCGCCGGCATAGTCCAGCTCGCGGCCCAGTCAGGCTACCGCGTCACCGCCTGCGACGCCTCGGTAGAGGCCCTGGAGCGCGCCCAGGTCTACGTCCGCGAGGGCCTCTACCGCTTCGCCGAAAAGGGCGCTTTCACGGAGGACGAGGCGGACTCCCACTACGAGCGCATCCGCTGGACTACGAACCCGCAAGAGCTCGGTGATGCCCCGGCCGTCGTAGAGGCCATAGCCGAGAAGGTCGAACCGAAAAAAGAGGCGCTCGCGGCCCTGGACGCCTTGCTCCCGCCCGACTCCCTCATCTTCACCAACACCTCCTCCATCTCCATAACCGACCTCGCCTCCGCAACGGGCAGGCCCGAGAAGGTCTGTGGGATGCACTTTTTCACCCCGCCCCCGCTGCGCGAGGCTGTCGAGGTGCCGCGCGGCCTCCTCACGAGCGACGAGACCCTCGAGCGGGCGAAGGCGCTAGTAAGGTCCTTCGGCAAGCTCCCCATCGTGGTCGAGAAGGACGTCCCGGGTTTCGTGGCCAACCGCTTTCTGATGCCGATGATCCTCGAGGCCTGCCGGCTGTTGGAGGAGGGCGTGGCGAGCAAGGAGGACATAGACCTCCTTGTAAAGAAGGGGCTCGGGTTCCCCGTGGGCCCGTTCGAGCTGGGCGACCTTATAGGGCTGGACGTTGGCCTCGATGTGATCTCCTACATCCACAGAGAGCTCGACGAGCCCTACTACGCACCCCCGCGCATCTTGCAGGAGCTCGTCCGGGCGGGCAGGCTTGGACGAAAGACCGGCGCGGGGTTCTACGATTATTGATCAGGCATCAGGCTACAGGCTTCAGCAAATACCTGAAACCTGAAGCCTGAGCGATCGAAGGGAGCGAGATTGGGACGATTGGACGGCCGGGTCGCGCTGGTGACCGGGGCGGGGCGCGGCATCGGCGAGGCCACGGCCCGGCGCTTCGCCCGCGAGGGGGCGCGGGTCTGCCTGGCGGACGTCGGCGCCGAGGGGGTGACCTCCACGGCCCGCCAGCTCGTGGACCAGGGGATGGACGCGTTCGCCGCCAGGGTGGACGTGACGAGCCGCGCGGAGGTCGAGGGCGCAGTCCAGGAGACCGTTGACCGCTACGGCCGGCTCGACATCCTGGTCAACAACGCGGGGGTTACCAGGGATAGCCTGATCTACAAGATGACCGACGAGGACTGGCGCACCGTCATGAACGTCAACCTGACCGGCAGCTTCCTCTGCAGCCGGGCGGCCCAGAGGCACATGGTCGAGAGGAACTACGGCAGGATCATCAACGTCTCCTCGACCTCGGCCCTCGGCAACCGCGGCCAGGCCAACTACGCGGCGGCGAAGGCCGGCATCCAGGGCTTCACCAAGACCCTGGCCGTCGAGCTCGGGCGCTACGGCATAACGGCGAACGCCGTCGCCCCCGGCTTTATAGAGACGGAGATGACCCGAGAAGCCGCGGCCCGCCTCGGCGTCGACTTCGACGACTTCGTGGCCCAGCTCGTGAAGGACATACCCGTCGGCCGCTCCGGCTGGCCCGAGGACGTGGCGGCGGCGATCCTGTACTTCGCCTCCGAGGAGGCCTCGTTCGTGAGCGGCCAGGTGCTCTACGTAGCCGGCGGACCGAGGGCCTGATCTCAGCCCGCGCGCGGCGAGGTCCGG
>JADDPU010000220.1:6380-11974 GCA_016781725.1 Rubrobacter sp.
GGCACGTCGTCGGATAAGAACAGGTTGGTCACGAAAAGGAGGACCAGCCCGACGATGGCGTTGGCTATGAGCCTTCCTATGAGCCGCATGCCCCTGGTCGTGCCCTGAACTTCCACCGCCCGAACATCGGTGAGCAGCCCGCACTGCCTTGACCTCCTGGTGCAGGATCTAGAACCCAGGAGGCGCGGTCGAGCCCTGGTGACTGTCAAGGCGTTATGGAGGGTTGCGGCTCAAATGATAGCGCTGCCCTTCTTCTCGAAGACGCGGAAGGCGCCGGTGCCCATGGCGACGAGGTTCCCGCCGGCGTCGTAGACCTTCGCCTCGGCCGTCGCCGTGCGCCGGGTGCGGTGGACTACCTCACTGTGACAGGTGATGCGCCCCTCGCTGACCGCCCCGAGGAAGTGGACGTTCATCTCTATGGTGGCGGTCCTGACGCCCACCAGCGCGATCACCGAGAGGCCCATGGCGTTGTCTATGAGCGAGGCGTAGACGCCGCCGTGCAGGGTGCCCGCGCCGTTGAGGTGGATGTCCTCGACGTCGATGCGGATGACCGACCTTCCCGGCTCGACGTCCTCGACTTTCGCCCCGATGTGCCTCGAGAAGGTGACCTCCTCGTTGAAGTACCGTGCGAGATGGTCCAGCTGCTCTTCGCTCAGGGCTACTGCATCGTCGCTCACCGAACGCTCCCTTCTGCTCCGCGGTCCGACCGCTCTACCAGGTGATAAGGGTACCCCGAAAACGATCTTCGGGCGTTTGGTGGGACCAGGACGGCACCCGGGTAGGAGCAAGCCCCCGGCATCATTTCGGGCCAGATTGGGTAGAGGGACCCTGCGAGGACGGCGGACCGCCCCACGGCGGTAAACGAGGAGGAGATATGTTCCGCACGGAGAAGCCGTGGCTCGAGGTCTACCGGGGCCACGTGGAGCCGGAGACGGAGATCTTCGACGGCTCGCTCTACGAGCTATTCAGGAGCGCGGCCGAAAGGCACCGCGGGAAGACCGCGCTCACCTTCTACGGCACCACCTTCGAGTTCGAGCGCTTGCAGGCCCTCGTCGAGAAGATGGCAGCCTCGCTTGCGGCGGCCGGGGTAGAGAAGGGGGACAGGGTAGCGCTCATGCTCCCGAACTGCCCGCAGTACGTGATCTCTTTCTTCGCCACCGTGAAGCTCGGGGCCATCGTAACGCAGCTCAACCCGATGTACGTCGAGCGCGAGATAGAGCACATCCTGAAAGACTCAGGCGCCGAAACGATGGTCGTCTACTCGCAGATGTACCCGCGCGTAAAGGCAGTGCTGCCCGAGATCAACCTGAATACCGTTGTCGTCGTGGACTTCGAGGGCGAGCCGCAGGGCCTCGATGCCGGACACCACCCCTTCGGCGACTTCCTGGCGAAGGACGCCGACCCCCCGCTCGAGGTCCCCATAGACCCTGCCGAGGACGTGGCGGCGCTGCAGTACACGGGGGGCACGACCGGGGTCTCCAAGGGCGCGATGCTGACCCACCGCAACCTCGTGGCCAACGTGCAGCAGGCTCTCGACGTGTTCATAGACGACCCCGGCGCGTTCTCCAACAACCAGAAGATCATGGGCGTCCTCCCTATGTTCCACATCTTCGGGCTGACCTGCGTGATGCTCTTCGGTATCCGCCAGGGCCTGAACCAGCTCCTCCTGCCGAAGTTCGACCCGGCCGAGGTCATGGACCTCGTCAGCGAGAGCTCTCCCGTGATGTTCAGCGGGGTGCCTACCATGTACATGGGCCTCCTCGCCAGCGGCGCAAACCTGCTCGAGTACGGCTTCGGGAACGTCAGGACCTACAACTCCGGCGGCTCGGCCCTGCCGGTTAACCTCAAGCGCTCCTTCGAAGAGAAGACCGGGCGCCCACTCTTCGAAGGCTACGGCCTCTCTGAGGCCTCGCCCGTGACGCACTTCAACCCACCTTTTGCGGGGGTTGGGCGCGAGGGGAGCATCGGCGTGCCGGTCACAAGCACCGACGCCCGCATCGTGGACTCAGAGACGGGCGAGATGGAGATGCCAGTCGGCGAGCCCGGCGAGCTCATCGTCAAGGGCCCGCAGGTCATGAAGGGCTACCTGAACATGCCGGACGAGACCGCGGCCGCACTCAGGAACGGCTGGCTCTACACCGGCGACGTGGCCAGGATGGACGAGGACGGCTACTTCTTTATCGTTGACCGCAAGAAGGACATGATCGTCGCCTCCGGCTACAATGTTTACCCGCGCGAGATCGAGGAGGTCCTCTTCGAGCACCCCGACGTCTCGGAGGCCGTCGCCGTGGGCGTCCCCGACGAGTACCGGGGAGAGACCGTCAAGGCCTTCGTCGTCCGCCGCCCCGGTAGCACGGTGACGGAGACGGAGATCCTCGCCTTCTGCCTGGAGCGGTTGGCCCCCTACAAGGCCCCCAAAGCGCTCGAGTTCCGCGAGACGCTGCCGAAGAGCACCGTCGGCAAGCTCCTGCGGCGCGTCCTCGCCGAGGAGGCGCGCGCGGCAGCCCTGGCCGGAACCGACGCGGGAACCCGCATAGAGCCGGAGCCAGGAACCCTGCCTCCCTCGGCCTCGAGCTAGAGGGGGGCTCGCCTTGAACGCCCTCGACCTCTTCCGGCTCGACGGCAAGACCGCCATCGTCACCGGCGGAGGGCGGGGCCTGGGCCGCTACATGGCCGAGGCCCTCTCCGACGCCGGGGCTGCCGTAGTCCTCTGCTCCCGCAAGATAGAGCCCCTCGAAGAGGTGCGCCAGGAGATAGAGGCAGGCGGCGGGAGGGCCCTCGCCGTCGCGTGTGACGTCACCGACGAGGAGAGCGTGGAGGGGGCCGTCGCGGTAGCCGAGGAGGGTTTCGGCCCTGTGGACGTCGTAGTGAACAACAGCGGGGCGACGTGGGGGGCCCCGCCCGAGGCGATGCCGCTCGACCGCTTTGATCAGGTGGTGCGGGTCAACGTGCGGGGCACCTTCCTCATGAGCCAGGCCGTCGGGCGGCGCATGATCGAACGTGGCGTCGGCGGCACCATCATCAACATCTCCTCCGTCGCCGGCCTCGTCGGCGGCCACCCCGACTACATGCAGACCGTCGGCTATAACTCCTCCAAAGGGGCCGTCATCTCCATGACGCGCGCCCTCGCGACGAGCTGGGCCAGGCACAACATCACCGTGAACGCCATAGCCCCAGGCTGGTTCCCGACCCGGATGAGCGGCGGCCTCATCGAGAAGTTCGAGGGGCGGATGCTCGAAGGCATCCCGCTCGGCCGTTTCGGCACCCCTGAGGACTTGAAAGGGGTGGCGATCTTCCTCGCCTCTCCGGCCGCCGCCTACATAACAGGCCAGACCATCGTCGTGGACGGCGGCGCCACAGCCTGGTAGACGGCCCCGATGGTCACGCGCTTCGACCACCTGGTCATCGCCGTCTCCGACCTTGGCCGGGCCGTCACCTCCTACCGCGCCCTCGGGTTCGACGTCGTCCCCGGTGGTCGTCACGAGCACCACGGCACCCACAACGCCCTCATCCGCTTCGGCGGCCTCGACTACATCGAGCTTCTCGGGGTCTACGACGCCGAGAAGGCGGCGGGGAGCGCCTTTAGCGGCCGGAGGCTCGCCGAGTTCGTCCGCGGCCGCGAAGGGGGACTCGTCGGGCACTGCTTTGCCACGGACGACATCGAGCACGAGGTTCGGCGTGCGGGGGAGGCCGGCATCGAGATGGTAGGCCCCTTCGAGATGCGCCGCGCGAGGCCCGACGGCCGCACCTTGAAGTGGCGCCTCGCGGTGCCCTTCGACGTCCCCTGGCGCCGGCGGTGGCCCTTTATCATAGAGTGGGACGACCCGGACGAGGAGCGCCTCGCCGTCGAAGGCGTCGGCGCCCATGAGAACGGGGCGACGGCCGTCGTCGGCGTCTCGGTCGCCGTGCGCGACCTACAGCAGGCGACGTATCTCTACTCCACCCTCCTCGAGACCGCACCACACGCCACGGGCGATGTCGAGAACCTCATCGCCTCTCGCGCGCGTTTCGACGTCCGCGGTTTCGCCCTGGATCTCCTGGCGCCCGCGGGAGAAGGCCCGGTCCAGGAGGCCCTGGAGAGAGACGGCGAGGGCCCTTTCGAGGCCAGGGTAAGGGTAGGAGACCTCGCGGCGGCCCGCGTGCTCGTACCCGGCGTGGCTGAGGACGGGGACGCTCTGAGGATACCGGCCGACCGCGCCCTCGGCGCCAGGATCTCGCTCGTCGGTAAGAGCCGGACGTAGGCGCCCTTCGGCGGTAGAATCGGGCGGCCCCGGCGGAGTGGTCTCCGGCGGGCTACGGGCGGGTTACTGCGGAGAGAGGTCACGCTTGGCTGACGTAACGGTGATAGGCGGGGGGCTTGCCGGAAGCGAGGCCGCCTGGCAGGCGGCGGAGCTCGGCTGCTCGGTAGAGCTCTGGGAGATGCGCCCCGTAAAGGAGACCCCGGCCCACCGGACGGAGCACTTCGCCGAGCTCGTCTGCTCCAACTCCTTGGGCAACAGGTCGCTCGAGACGGCCTCGGGGTTGCTCAAGGAGGAGCTCAGGCGTCTCGGGTCGGTGATCCTGCGCTGCGCCGACGCCAACTCGGTCCCTGCCGGCGGCGCCCTCGGGGTAGCCCGCGAGGACTTCCCCCGCGCCGTCACCGAGACCGTCCACGCCCACCCGAACATAGAGGTGGTCCGCGAGGAGGCCACCTTTCTCCCCGACGGCCCTACCGTCGTCGCGACAGGCCCCCTGACCTCAGACGCGCTCGTCGAGAAGATAGAGGCACTCTCCGGCGAGACGCTCTACTTCTACGACGCGGCCTCCCCGATAATTCACCGCGACTCGCTCGACGACTCGGTAGTCTACCGGGCCTCGCGCTACGGCAAGGGCGAGGCGGCCTACCTGAATTGCCCGATGACCAAAGCGCAGTACCACGCCTTTGTCGAGGACCTCGCCACCGCCGAGCTTTCTCCCATAAAGGACTTCGAGGAGGACATGTACTTCGAGGGCTGCCTCCCCGTCGAGACCATCGCCCGCCGCGGCAAGGAGACCTTGAGCTTCGGGCCTATGAAGCCTGTGGGCCTCCCCGACCCGAAGACCGGCGAGGTTCCCTACGCCGTCGTGCAGCTCAGGCAGGACGACGCCGAGGGCCGTCTGTACAACATGGTCGGCTTCCAGACGCGCCTGAAGTGGGGCGAGCAGAGGCGCGTCTTTCGTACCATCCCGGGCATGCAGAACGCGGACTTCGCCCGCATGGGCGTCATGCACCGCAACACCTACCTCCCCGCGAACCGCATGCTCGAGGCGACCATGAGGATCCGGGGCGAACTCAGCGAGGCGCCCCTCTTCTTCGCCGGCCAGCTTACCGGTGTCGAGGGCTACACGGAGAGCACCGCCATGGGCCACATAGCGGGCACCAATGCCGCCAGGCTCGCCAGGGGCCAGGACCCTATCACCATGCCGCGCGGCACGATGATGGGCGCGCTCGCCCACTACATCACCACCAAGGAGGGCACCCTCCAGCCCATAAACTCTAACTGGGGTCTCGTGCCCGCCGTCCCCAAAAAGGAGAACGGCCGTCGCCTCACCAAGCCCGAGCGCCGGCAGCGGCA
>JADDPU010000236.1:0-1467 GCA_016781725.1 Rubrobacter sp.
CTCGGCCGTGGCCTTGGTCCAGATCTCGATGAGCTCCTGCCGGCGCTCCTCGAGGGTGATGACGCCGCGGTTGTACTGCCGCTCGACCTTCTCCGCATCACCCTCGAACTTGTCGAGGATCTCGCCCTTGTTGCCGGGCGTGACGACGTCCTCGATCGAGATGGTCACGCCCGAGCGGGTCGCCCAGTGGAAACCGGTCTCCTTGAGCGCGTCGAGCGTCGCGGCGACCTGCACCTTCGGATAGCGCTCGGCGAGGTCGTTGACGATCGAACCGAGCTCGCGCTTGGTCACCGACCGGTTGAAGAACGGGTAGTCCTCCGGCAGCGTCTCGTTGAACAGTGCCCGGCCGAGCGTGGTGCGCAGCCGCAGCCCGCTCCCGTTCGGCTCGACGACCTCGCCGTCCTCACCCACGGGGGGCGTCCAGTCACCTGGCGGTACGACGTCGCGGAAGCGGATGTCGACGGCCGCCTGCAGGTCGAGCTCGCCGCGGTTGAAGGCCATGACGGCCTCGGCCAGCGAGGAGAACGGCCGGCCCTCGCCCAGCGCGCCGTCCTTCTGCGTCGTCAGGAAGTACAGCCCGAGCACCATGTCCTGCGTCGGGGAGGTGATCGGACGGCCGTTCGCCGGCGACAGGATGTTGTTGCTCGACAGCATGAGGATGCGGGCCTCGGCCTGCGCCTCCGCCGACAGCGGCAGGTGCACCGCCATCTGGTCGCCGTCGAAGTCGGCGTTGAAGGCCGTGCAGACCAGCGGGTGGATCTGGATGGCCTTGCCCTCGACGAGCTGCGGCTCGAAGGCCTGGATGCCGAGGCGGTGCAGCGTGGGCGCGCGGTTGAGCAGCACCGGGTGCTCGGTGATGACCTCCTCGAGCACGTCCCAGACCACGGGACGGGCGCGCTCGACCATGCGCTTGGCGCTCTTGATGTTCTGCGCGTGGTTGAGGTCGACCAGCCGCTTCATGACGAACGGCTTGAACAGCTCCAGCGCCATCTGCTTGGGCAGGCCGCACTGGTGCAGCTTGAGCTGCGGGCCGACGACGATGACCGAGCGGCCGGAGTAGTCGACGCGCTTGCCCAGCAGGTTCTGCCGGAACCGGCCCTGCTTGCCCTTGAGCATGTCGGACAGCGACTTGAGCGGCCGGTTGCCCGGCCCGGTCACCGGCCGGCCGCGGCGGCCGTTGTCGAACAGCGCGTCGACGGCCTCCTGCAGCATCCGCTTCTCGTTGTTCACGATGATCTCGGGCGCGCCGAGGTCGAGGAGCCGCTTGAGCCGGTTGTTGCGGTTGATGACGCGGCGGTAGAGGTCGTTCAGGTCGCTCGTCGCGAACCGGCCGCCGTCGAGCTGGACCATCGGCCGCAGGTCCGGCGGGATGACCGGGACGCAGTCGAGCACCATGCCCATCGGGCTGTTGCGGGTGTTGAGGAACGCCGCGACGACCTTGAGCCGCTTGAGGGCGCGGACCTTCTT
>JADDPU010000236.1:1528-3324 GCA_016781725.1 Rubrobacter sp.
GTCTCGAGCAGCTTCTGCAGGGCCTCGGCGCCCATGCCCCCGGTGAAGTACTGGCCGAACCGGTCGCGCAGCTCGCGGTAGAGCGTCTCGTCGGCGACGAGCTGCTTCACCTCGAGCTTGCGGAAGGTGTCGACGACCTCCTCCAGGCGGTCGAGCTCGCGCTGCGCCCGGTCGCGGAGCTGGCGCAGCTCGCGCTCCGCTCCCTCGCGCACCTTGCGGCGCACGTCGCCCTTGGCCCCCTCGGCCTCGAGCGCGGCGAGGTCCTCCTCGAGCTTCTTCTGCCGCGTCTCGGCGTCGGCGTCCTTCTTGCTCTCGATCCGGTCGCGCTCGACCTGGATCTGCGCCTCGAGGGTGGGCAGGTCGCGGTGGCGGGCCTCGCTGTCGACGCTCGTGACGAGGTACGCCGCGAAGTAGATGATCTTCTCGAGGTCCTTCGGCGCCAGGTCGAGCAGGTAGCCCAGGCGCGACGGGACGCCCTTGAAGTACCAGATGTGGGTGACGGGAGCGGCCAGCTCGATGTGGCCCATCCGCTCACGACGCACCTTGGCGCGGGTGACCTCGACGCCGCAGCGCTCGCAGATGATGCCCTTGAAGCGGACGCGCTTGTACTTGCCGCAGTAGCACTCCCAGTCCCGGGTGGGACCGAAGATCTTCTCGCAGAAGAGGCCGTCCTTCTCCGGCTTGAGAGTGCGGTAGTTGATGGTCTCCGGCTTCTTCACCTCGCCGTGCGACCACTGACGGATGTCGTCAGCGGTGGCCAGGCCGATGCGCAGCTCGTCGAAGAAGTTGACGTCGAGCACGAGATCTCTTCTCTGTACGTGATGGGCTCGAAAAAGCAGGGAGGGTCCGGGGTGGCCAGAGCCCGCGTTCAGACGGGCTCCGGCGCCCGGGGTCAGACCTCTTCGACCGAGCTCGGCTCGCGCCGGCTCAGGTCGATGCCGAGCTCCTCCGCCGCGCGGAAGACGTCCTCGTCGGTGTCGCGCATCTCGATCGCCATGCCGTCGCTGGAGAGGACCTCCACGTTCAGGCACAGCGACTGCATCTCCTTGATGAGCACCTTGAAGGACTCGGGGATGCCCGGCTCGGGGATGTTCTCGCCCTTGACGATCGCCTCGTAGACCTTGACGCGGCCGAGCACGTCGTCGGACTTGATGGTCAGCAGCTCCTGCAGGGCGTAGGCCGCGCCGTACGCCTGCATCGCCCAGACCTCCATCTCGCCGAACCGCTGGCCGCCGAACTGCGCCTTTCCGCCGAGCGGCTGCTGCGTGATCATGGAGTACGGGCCCGTGCTGCGCGCGTGGATCTTGTCGTCCACCAGGTGCAGCAGCTTCAGGATGTAGACGTAGCCGACGGAGATCGGCGCCGGATAGGGCTCGCCGGACCGGCCGTCGAACAGCCGGGCCTTGCCGGAGGACCCGATCAGGCGGCGCGGCACTCCGCCGCCGAGGCCGTCGAAGGTCGGCGTGGTCGACTCGAGCAGTCCGCTGATCTCGTCCTCGCGGGCGCCGTCGAAGACCGGGGTCGCGAGCACGCTGCCCGGCTCCGAGTCGGCGGCCCCGATCTCGGCGAGCCGGCGCTTCCAGTTGGTGTCGTCGCCGTCGATGTGCCAGCCCGCCTTCGCGACCCAGCCGAGGTGGGTCTCGAGGACCTGGCCGACGTTCATCCGGCCCGGCACGCCGAGCGGGTTGAGCACGACGTCGAGCGGTGTGCCGTCCTCCAGGAACGGCATGTCCTCGATCGGCAGGATCTTGGCGATGACGCCCTTGTTGCCGTGGCGGCCCGCCAGCTTGTCGCCG